>NZ_JBFAJO010000023.1:0-118322 GCF_040655255.1 Kitasatospora sp. NPDC050463 | reverse complement strand
CCGACGATCTCCTGGCTGGTCGCGCCGTACCTGTTCTCCGAACACCCCAGTGCCGGCCCGGCCTACGGCGCGCACTGGGTCGACCAGGCGCTGCGATCGCTGATGTCCAACCCCGCCGTGTGGCAGCACACCGTCTTCCTCGTCATGTACGACGAGAACGACGGCTACTTCGACCACATGGTGCCGCCCACGCCCGAGGCCGGCACTCCGGAGGAGTTCACCCAGGGCCGCGCGATCGGTCTGGGCAACCGGGTGCCGCTGTGGGTCGCCTCGCCGTGGTCACGCGGCGGCTGGGTCAACTCCCAGGTCTTCGACCACACGTCCGTCCTGCGGTTCATGGAGCGGGTCACCGGGGTCGCCGAGCCCAACATCTCCGCCTGGCGCCGGGCGGTCTGCGGTGACCTCACCAGCTGCTTCGACTTCACCGCCCCCGACTACTCGATCCCGCAACTGCCCGACACCATCGCCCTGATGGCCGCATCCGACGCGGCCGCCAAACTCCCCGGCGTCGCCCTGCCCGCCACCGGCACCCAGTCCATGCCCCTCCAGGAACCCGGCGAACGCCCCCACCGCCACCTGCCCTACCAGCCCTGGGCCGACATCACCGTCGACCGCACCACCGGCCTGATCACCTGCACCCTGAGCAACGACGGCACGGTCGCCTTCCCCTACACCGTCTACCCCAACATCGTGTACGCCTTCGCCGGGACGCCCTTCACCGTGGCCCCCGGCGCCACCCGCGGCTACACCTGGGACGCCGCCGCCACCGACGGCCGCTACGACTTCACCGTCCACGGCCCCGACGGCTTCGTCCGCCGCTTCGCCGGCACCGTCGTCCGCGCCGACCAGGACGACGTCGCCGTGCCCGTGGTCACCGCCACCCCGGGCGCCACCGCACTCACCGTCCGCCTGGCCAACGCCGGCATGACCGCGATCACCTTCACCCTCACCCCCAACGACTTCGCGGGCACCGTCCAGACCGTCCGGGTCGCCCCGGGGGCCGGCACCACGATCTCCTACCCCCTCGACCGCTCCCGCTACGACGTCGTCGTCACCGCCCCCACCGGCACCCGCTTCACCCAGCGCTACGCGGGCACCCTGCACTGAGCCCGCGCACAGCGGGAGTGGGACGTCGGCCCGCCCGACGTCCCACTCCCGCGCCGGGTGGGAGGCTGCCCTCCCCGGAGGTCCCGCGGATCAGGCCGGCGTGCCGTGACGCTCGGGCTCACGCTCCGACGTGGACTTGGACTCGGGCTCACGCTCGGACTCGGGCTCCCGCTCGGCGCGGATGCTCGACCAGACGGCGCCGAGCAGCAGGGCGCCCGGAGCGATCCCCGCGACCACCGCGATGACGGCGGCGGAGGCGCCGCAGGCGGCCAGGACGAGGCCCGCCGCGCCGCAGACGGACATCGCCGCGGCCAGCCGGTGGATCGCCGGCATCCGCCAGACGACCGCGAGGCCGAAGAAGTGCAGACCGACGACCAGGGTGATCCAGGCGCCCGGGGCCTGCGGCGTGTGCAGCAGGTCGTTGATGACGACGATGCCCGCCAGACCGGCCACCACCTCGGCGGCCACCACGAGGCGGTAGCCCCGACCGAAGGTCCTGGGCGCGGAACCGTCGCCGCCCGTGCGGGACACGCGGACCCGGCGCAGGGCGGTGAACAGTCCCATGAACGTGGCGATGGCGAGCACGCGCAGGGGGATGCCGACGGCCGGGGGCAGGGCCCCGGCATTCACCAGGACGAAGACGAGTCCGAATATGGCGCCGATGAGCCGGCCCTTTTGGTTCGATGTCACGGCGCAGCGTCTCACCGTTGTGGATCACCTCGCAAAATTCGGCTCCGCCCTCCCACCCCTGACTGCGGCTCAGCCGGCGAGCGGGCGGGGCCCGGTGGCCCCCGGCGGGCGGGGCGCTCCTATCCTGCGGACATGACCGAACGGATAGAACTGGTGATATTCGACTGCGACGGCGTACTGGTCGACAGCGAACGCATCGCGGCCCGCGTCCAGGTCGCCCTGGGCGCGGAGTTCGGCTGGACGCTGACCGAGGCGGAGGTGATCGAGCGCTTCATCGGACGCTCCGAGGCGTCGATCCACGAGCAGGTCTCCGCCCGGCTCGGCGAGCAGACGGCGGCACGCTGGTCGGAGGAGTTCGTGCGGCGGCACGCCGAGGAGGTGGACGCCGGGCTGGCCCCGGTCGACGGGCTCCCCGAGGCGCTGGCCGCCCTCACCCTGCCGACCTGCGTCGCCTCCAGCGGCTCGCACGAGAAGATGCGCCACACCCTCGGCCGTACCGGCCTCTACGAGCACTTCGCGGGCCGGATCTACAGCGCCACCGAGGTGGACCGCGGCAAGCCCGCCCCGGACCTCTTCCTGCACGCCGCCCGCCGGTCGGGCGTGGACCCGGCCGTCTGTGCCGTGGTCGAGGACAGTCGCCCGGGTGTCGAGGCCGCCCGCGCGGCCGGCATGCGCGCCTTCGGGTACGCCGGCGGTCTCACCTCCGCCGAGCGCCTGGCCGGTCCCGGCACCGTCGTCTTCCACGACATGCGCGAACTGCCCGCGCTCCTCGGCGCCCGCTGAGCCCGGCCGGGGCCCTGGCCGGCGCCCGCTGACGGCCGGCGCCCGGGCCCCGCTGGGCGGACACGAACTCCGCTCGCGGGCAGGCGCGCCCGCCCCGGCGACCACCGCTTCGCCGGGCGTCTCCACCCGGTGAGGCGCGAGCACGGCGGGGCCGCGGTCGCCGACGGCGCCCCGCCGCGGCCGAACGTTCAGGACGGATGTCGGAAACCCTGTAACGCGCGCCAGGTCCCGGCGCGTGCATACGGGTGACATCAGATCGAGAAGGGACCTATCGGTGGGGGACACACCCGCGGACTTCCTGGAGTTCGCCCATGCCCGCAGCGACCAGCTCTTCCGCACGGCGTGCCTGCTCACCGGCGACCGTCACCTGGCCGAGGACCTCGTCCAGGAGACCCTCGCCAAGATGTACCGGTCCTGGCGCAGGATCGACCGCACCCAGGCGCCGGTCGCGTACGCCCACACCGTGCTGGTCCGCACCTTCACCTCGTACCGGCGCCGGCGCAGCGCGCACGAGCGCCCGGTCGACCGCCTGCCGGAGGGCGCGGCGGCCGGCACCGGCGACCCGGACCTGCGGCTGACCCTGCTGGACGGCCTCGCCCGGCTCGCGCCGAAGGACCGGGCCGTGCTGGTGCTGCGGTACTGGGAGGACCGCCCGGTCGAGGAGACCGCGCAGATGCTGAAGATCGGCGCGGGCACCGTCCGCACCCGCAGCCTGCGGGCCCTGCAGAAGCTCAGGGCCGTCCTCGGCGACGACCTGCTCGCCGACCTCGAACGCATCTGATCGGGCCGGAGCCCCGGCATCCCCGCCCCTCGAAAGGAGAGCACCGTGAGCCCCGATCAGCAGTCCGGCCGGAGTCTGCACGACGCGATGCAGCACACCTCCGACGCGTTCGGCCCGCACCGCACCGACCTCGTCCTCCGCGCGACCGCCCGTGGCCGCCGTCTGCGCCTCGTCCGCCGGGCCCAGATCGGCGCGGTCGCCGCCGCCGTCGCCGGCGCCGCCGTACTGGGGGCCACGCAGCTCCCGCTCCTGGCGGCACCGGCCCCGCCGACGGCCGTCACCCCGGCCCCGACGGTCGGCCCGACGCCGACGGGTACGTCCACCCCGACCAGGCTCCCGTCCGCGAGCCCGCCCGCCGGCGGCCCGCGCTCGGGCCCGGTGTCGGCCCAGCTCGCCGCGTTCCTGCCCCCGGGCACGACGACGCGGATCGCCAGCAGGGGTTCCTTCGTCGACGGCCGGATCATCGTGACGTCCGACGGGAGCGGCTCGCCCCAGGGGTTCGTGGCCTACGACGACGGGAAGGGCCGCGCCGCCGTCAGCGTGAGCGTCCTGGACACCGACCTGCACGACCTCACCTGCGCACAGCCGACGAAGCCCCTCTTCTGCGACGTCCTCGCGGATGGCACGGTCGTGAAGGCCAACAAGAGCACGCTGGCGGGTGGACAGCTGTCCTGGAACGTGAGCGCGATGCGTCCGAACGGCCGGCGCGTCGAGGTGAGCGAGTTCAACACCGACGTCGTGCCGTACGACAACCCGACCGCCACCGTCACGCGCGCCGAACCCCCGTTGACCATCGACCAGTTGCAGGCCATCGCGCTCAGCCCGCACTGGGACCGCTGAGCGGCGGGACGGCCGGGCCCGGAGAGGAGGTCGGCCGTCCGACCTCCCTCCGAGCCCGCCACCGCGGCAACGGCCCGGCCGGTGTCCGCTCAGCCCTGCGCGAGCAGGCCGGGCAGTTCGGCGATCGACGTCAGGACGTGCGTCGCCCCGTCCGCCCGCAGGCGCGCCTCGTCGTGGGCGCCGGTCAGCACGCCGGCCACCACCGAGGCACCCGCCCGGGTACCGGTCAGCATGTCGTAGCCGGTGTCCCCGGCGACGGCGATCTGCCGGACCGACTCCGTCCCGGTGCGCAGCAGGGCGGCGAGCGCCAGGTCCGGGTACGGGCGGCCGCGGCCGGCCTCGGCCGGGCAGAGGGTGAGGTCGGCGATCGACTCCCACCCGAGCGCGGCCAGGATGCGGTCCTGGGTGGCCCGGGAGAAGCCGGTGGTGAGGACCACCTTCCGGCCCTGGCCCCGGAGTTCGGCGATCGCCTCGGCCGCGCCCGGCAGTGCGGCGCAGTGGCCCGCGTCGACGAGGTCGTGGTACGCGGCCTCGAAGGCGGCGTTGGCGGTCTGCGCCTTCTCCTCCGCGCCGAACAGGTGGCGGAAGACGGAGATCTTGGACTCACCCATGGTGGCCCGGACGTGCTCCAGCATGCGCGCGTGCTCGGTGCTGCCGGCCTCGACGCCGAGCGAGCCGGCGGCGGCCTGGAAGGCCCGTTCGACCAGGCCGTCGTCGGCCACCGTGGTGCCGGCCATGTCGAGCACGACGAGACGGATATCAATCGACATGTCAACTACCCCTAGAGATTGGTGAGTTCGGCGGTGGTTTCGGCGATGGCCGGAGAGCAGGTCATCCCGCGGCCGCCGGGGCCGGTGACCAGCCAGACGGCGTCCCGGACCCGCTCCCGGTGGACGACCCGGGTGGTGTCCACGCACTGCGCGTACACCCCGGCCCAGCGGCGGCGCACCCGGGGCAGCGGTCGGCCGAGCAGTTCCCCGGCCACCCCGACCAGGTGGTCGTACGGGTCCTCGACGACGTCGAAGCCGAACGGCTGGTCGTACTCGTGGGTGTCGCCGATGGTGAGGCCGCCGTCCTTGCGCTGGACCATCAGCAGCTGCATCTTGTGCTCGGCGGCCACCGGCGGCTGCGGCTGCGCGGCCTTCAGCCGGTCCAGCGCGCCGCCGGCGAAGGCGGGGTAGTAGCGGAAGCTGTCGCCGTCGGCGACCGAGGTGGTGAGCTCCTCGCCGAGCGGGTCGGTCTGCATCATCTGCAGCCGCACCCTGCGGACCGGCAGCTCGGGCGCCAGCTCGCGCACCAGGCCGCCCAGCCAGGCGCCGGTGCAGAGGATGACCAGGTCACCGGTGTGGACGTCGCCGTGGTCGTCACGGACGGCGTTCTCGCCGATCACCTCGCGGACCTCGCGCCCGGGGAGGAAGGTGTACCGGCCGCCGGCGAGCAGCGCGGCGCGCAGCGCGGGCTGGGCGGTGCGCGGCTCGACGGCGGCGTCCCGCTCGCACCACAGCGCGCCGAGCAGCTTGCCGCGCAGTGCCGGGTTGGCGGCCCGCGTCTCGGCCGCGTCGAGCAGCCGGTAGCCTCGCGCGGCCGCGTCGGGCAGGGTCAGCGCCTGCTCGGCGACGGCGAGCTCGGCCTCGGTGCGGATCGCGGTGAGCGAGCCGTTGGCCCGGAAGCCGAGGTCGGGGACCTTCGCGCCGATCCGCTCCCACAGTTCGCGGGCCCGGAGCGCGGTGTCCAGCTCCTCGCCCGCGGCCCGGCCACTGACCCAGACGAGACCGAAGTTGCGCACGGAGGCGCCGCGCGCCTCCGCCTCGCGCTCCAGGTGGACGACCTCGTGACCGCGTTCCACGGCCTGCCAGGCGTGCATGGTGCCGAGCACGCCTGCTCCTACGACGATGACTCTCATGCGGCCAGGCTGGTGCGGCGAGGTGGCCGAGGGGAGTCCGAACAGCGGCGCACAGGTGAACCGACCGAAAAGTTGTACAGCCAACCTGGTCCGCCCGGCCCACCCGAGCCGGCCGGGGCGCCGAAGACCGGTGGCGGCACGAAGACGGTGGTGACACGGAGACGGCGGCGCCGCTGCCCGGGCCTGATCGGCGAGGTGACGGCCGTGCCGGGTCGCGCGCTCACGACCGAGCCGGGCGGGGGCCCGTCCGAAGGGCCCCACGCCCGGCTCACATGCTCTCCCTACCACTGCCACTGCCACCCCGGCCGGCCGAGCCGCGCAAGGTCCGGGCAGATCACGGAACTCAGCGCCGCTGCGCCTCCAGCGACGGCCGGCCACCGGCCGCCGGCGCGACGGCTCCCGCGCCCAGCAGCGGCCGCAGCGCACCGTCGCGCGCCCGGTCCACGAGCGGTGCGGCCCGTCCGGCGGCCAGCGCGAGCGGGACCGCCACCAGGACACCGACCAGCGCGCCGACCAGCACGTCGTGCGGGTAGTGCACGCCGACCCAGACCCGGGAGGCGCCCATCAGCACGGCGGCCACCACGGCGACCGCGCCCAGTCGCCGGTCGGCGAACCAGAGCGCCGTCGCGGCGGCGAAGGCGATCACCGTGTGGTTGCTCGGAAAGGACCAGTCGCCGGCGCCCGGGCAGGCCTCCAGCGTGCCGCGCATCCCCAGCTGGACGCACGGCCGGACCTCCTCCACCACGCTCTTGAACCCGGAGTTGACGGCGTAGGCGACGATCACGACCAGCGGCGAGGCCAGCACTCGGGCCATCGCGGTCGAGCCCGCACCGCGCGCCCGCCACCAGGCCCAGAGCATGAGGACGGCGAACAGGCCGAGCCCCAGCGCGGACCAGACCTTGATCACCTGGTCGAGCCAGTGCGGCGCGGCGTCCGCCCACCCGACCACCCGGGCGTAGAGGCCGCCGTCGATACCGCTGCCGTCGTAGACGGCCAGCGCGCGGGAGGGCGTCACCGGGCGTCACCACCGTGACGCCGGGCCCTCCGGGCTCGGAACAATTCAAGAACAATCGGAATCACGGAGACAAGTACTACCAGACCGATGATGGGAAGCAGGTACCGGTCGATATCAGGTACCGACGAGCCGAGCGCGTATCCGGCCATCACCACCCCCACGGTCCAGACCACGCCGCCCACCACCTGCCAGAGGGTGAAGGTGCGGACCGGCACCTCCAGCACGCCGCAGAGTGGGTTGAGCACCGTCCGGACCACCGGGATGAACCGCCCGAGCACGATCGCCTTGCCGTACCCGTACCTGGCGAGCAGTTCCTCGGCCCGCTGGACACCGTGCCGCAGGCTCTTGCTCTCGGACCGCTGCAACAGCGCGCGACCGCCGCGCCGGCCGATCAGGAAACCTACCTGGGCACCGATCAGCGCACCGGCCAGGGCGGCCGGCAGCACCTGGTAGAGCTCCAGCTGCGGCCCCTCGGTCGCGCCGGGGACGCAGAGCAGGCCGGCGGTGAACAGCAGCGAGTCGCCGGGCAGGAAGAACCCGACGAGCAGCCCGGTCTCGGCGAAGAGCACCACGGCGACGCCGAGCGCTCCGAAGGCCGCGAGCAGCGACGAGGCGTCCAGCAGGTTCACGGCGACCGCGTGAACGGCGGGGGCGGCGTGAACGGTGGCGACCGCGTGAACGGCGGGGGCGGCGGACGACTGGAGCAAGGCTGGCGGACCTCCCGTACGTCGGGGGGCGACTTCTGCACAGCACGCCCTCGACCGCCTGCGGTGACGTAGACGGTCTACACGACTGTAGACGGGCGTGGGCACGGACCCGAGGAGCACTCGGACCGGGCGCCCCGCGATCCCCGCCCCGGGCCCAGCGGCGCCCGGCCGAAACCGCGCACCGGTGACCAGCATGCGGACATGCGCCCCCCGTGCGCCTCCATGCGCCGAGTGCGCACCCAGGGCGCCCGGCGGTCCAGCCCTTCGCGCGCCCTCGCGCACCCCCTCCACGCCGTCCACGCCCTCCACGCCGTCCACCGCCGCGCCCACACCCTGCCGCGCCCCGCCGGACCGCCTGCCGCGACCACCGCCCGCCCTGGGCGTCGCCCGGGCCGACGGCCCGGGCGACGCCCGGCCGATTCCCGGCGTCAGGACACCCATAGCTTGTTGGCATGTCCACTCTGATACTGCTCATCGGCCCCAGTTGGCAGACCCCATCCCCAGGACCGGGCAGCCCCCGTACTCTTTCGTCAGCGCGTCGGCCCCGACGCGCCCTCGATCGGCGGCGAGGAGCAAACCGAGTGCGGCAGACCGGACGGCAGACCCGACGGCCCGAGCGCCGAACTCCGACCGCGGCGGAGCTGGCCAGGATCCACGACCGCGCCCTGACCGAACCGGTCACCCGCGGCCCGACCAGGGAGGCCGACCCGACCGACCCCGAGCAGCCGGCGTCCGGGCCCCGCCCCGAGATCGGCGACTCCTGGGCCCGCCTGCGCCGCCTCGGCCTGGACCCGGACACCGGCGCCGCCACCGTCCACCTCGGCCCCGCCGAGATCGAGCACCGCCGCCGCGCCAGCGGCCTGGACGTCCTGCTGCCGGTGCTGCGCGACACCCTGCTGGAGCCGGCCGACCACGTCCCGCTGATCCTCGCCATCGCCGACGCCGATGGCCACATCCTCTGGCAGGAGGGCGAGCGCGCCCTGCGCCGCAGCGCCGACCGGATCGGCTTCCTCACCGGCGCCCGCTGGGTCGAGGAGAGCGTCGGCACCAACGGCATCGCCGCCGCCCTGCGCGCCCAGCGACCGATGCAGGTCCACTCCGCCGAGCACTACCTGCGCAGCCACCACTCCTGGACCTGCGTCGCCGCGCCCGTGCACGACCCGGGCACCGGCCGGCTGGTCGGCGCCATCAACCTCAGCGGCCCGGCCGGCAACGTCCGGCCGTACCTGCTGCAACTGACCGCCACCGCCGCCCGGCTCGCCGAGGCCGAGCTGCGGGCCCGCCGCCTGGAGTCGCTGCACCACCTGCGCACCCTGGCCGCCCCGCTGCTGGCCCGGGTGAACGGCCCGGCCCTGGTGGTCGACGCCGCCGGCTGGATCGCCTGCGCGGCCGGCCTGCCGCCGCCCGCCCGGCTGCGGCTGCCCGCCGAGGGCTGGAGCTCGGCCGCCGTGCACTGGCTGCCCAGCCTCGGCGAGTGCGTCATCGAGCCGCTCGCCGACGGTTGGCTGGTCCGGCCGGTCCGACCGCCGGACGGCGAGCGGGCCGGGGAGGGCGCCACCGCGGTGACCGCCGAGCAGGCCGAGGGGGCCCGGCTCCGGCTCGACCTGCGCCGTCCGGAGCGCCCCGAGCTGTCGGTGCGCGGCGCCGCCGGCAGTTGGTCGCACGCGCTCAGCCCGCGCCACGCCGAACTGCTGCTGCTGCTCGCCACCGAGCGATCCGGGCACAGCGCGGCGCAGCTCGCCGACGCGCTCTTCGGCGACCCGGCGCGGACGGTGACCGTGCGGGCCGAACTGTCCCGGCTGCGCCGCTACCTGGGGGGTCTGCTGGCCCACCGGCCGTACCGGTTCGCCGAGTCGGTGCTGGTCACCGTCGACGGTCCGGACGACCCGTACGACCTGCTGCCGGTCTCCTCCGCGCCGGCCGTGCGCCGGCTGCGGGCGGGCCTGGCCAGCGGCGCCGTCCGGCTGCCGGGCGACTCCCCGCTGCCGGGGCCGCGCACCCCGGGCGACGACGTCACCGCGGCACCCTCGCGTCAGCCGCCGGTCAGCAAGGCGGACAGGTGGGCGTCGGTCGGGCCGTAGGCGTGCTCGGCCTCCTCGGAGACCAGCGCGTACGTCCGGTCCAGCCACGCCTGCACCCTGGGCTTGGAGACCTCCAGCAGTGCACTGCCGTGGGGGGATTCGAGCGCCAGGTGCAACGTCGAGCCGTGGCACGGACAGTAGGCCGGCCACAGCTTGACGTCGCCCTGGCCGCTCAGCGAGCGCAGGCCGTCGCGCAGCAGATCACGCGAGAACACCCAATCGGCCTCGTCCGGCCGGCCCAGATGGAACGTCAGCAGCACCTCGTACGGACGCTCGGCGTCGAACCGGAACCGCGTCCGCACCTCACCGACCACTTCCTCGCCCAGTGAGATCCGCAGCGTCAGCACCTCCTCCACCGCCGCCGGAGCGGCGGTGGAGCCTGCCTCTTCGCCGCCCGTGGGGGTGGCGGCGAGAGGGGCACTGGAGGGTGCTGACAGCGGGTCGGACGGCATGACGGGCTCTCCGGGACGGCGTGGGATGCCCCCACCCTGCGGCACCACCGGCCGGACCGGCAAGGGTTGCAAGGAGGTTGCAATAATCCCCGTGCCCACCGGTGGGTCCTTACCCGTCTTATCAGACGGACCGTCAACTTCCGTTCAGGGAAAGGCCGTCCACGGAGTTGATCGATCCCGCCCGAGGGCTGGCCAGGGCCTGGGCGCCCACTGGTACGCTCGTCCCCCTGCCGGCGCGGGCCCGCGCGCGTCCACCGGCGGACCCGCACGAGCGGCCCCGGACGAACCCGGGCGATTCGGCGGCAGTCCGCCCGTGACGGCGGTTCGGGCCCGTCAGCGGCGCATGGGAGAATGCGCGAATTCGGCGGCGACTTCGGGGAGGGAAGGTCGGGTGGCTCTGCGCGAGAGGATCGGGCAGGACGCGCAGCACGAGCGGCACGGCCGGCACGGCCGTCCCAAGCCGTTCGGCGGCCGGCTCCGGCTGCCGACCCTGCGGTTCTCCGGCGCCGCGATGGCGATGTCCACCGTGGTCGGCATCAGCATCGCCACCACCTGGCTGCTCCACGAGCAGCAGGGCGTCGGACGCCGGGCCGGGGTGGCCCGGGTCGGGTCGAGCCCGCCGCCCACCCCGGGCACCGAACGGGCCGACGCCGCCTCCGCCCCCGACGCCCCGCACGCCCCGACGGCGCCACTGCCCTCCGGGCGCCCCTCGGGCGCGGCCTCCCCCGGCCCCCACGCCTCGTACCCGCCGGCCTCCGCCCTCCCGGCACCCCGCTCACCCTCCACGGGCACGACCGTGCCGCTCGCCGAGGGCCGGACCGGCAGCCGGGGGCCGTCCGACGGCCCGTCGACGCACGCCGTCGGCCCCGCCCAGCAGCAGGACGGGCCGGCGACCACCGCCGCGCGGCCTTCCGCGGACCGACCGCCCTACCCGCAGCCCGAGGCCCTGGAGTCCGCGGCCCAGCCGCTCCCGACCCAGTCGACCTCGCCGCAACGGCCGTTCGCCCCCGCACCGACCCCGGTCGCGCCGGGGGTCAGGCCGCCCGGGGAGTTCGGGGAGCTCGCCGACGGCTGGACCGGCGTGGCGCCCGAGGCCCCGACGGTCCCGAAGGAGCAGGGCGGCGAGGCCGACCCGGAGCCGCACGGGACGGTCGACCTCGCGCTCACCGGGGCGGCCCTGGTCCAGCAGCTCGGCCACGACGGCACCCGCCACGTGCTCGCCCTGACCGTCGCCGAGCCGCTCACCGCGCTCCAGGCCGAACTCCGCCTCACCCCCGACGAACCGGCCCCCGGCGAACCGGCCCCCGGCATCGCGGGCGCATCCGGGACCGCCGGGACCGCCTGGACCGCCTGGACCGACCTCGCCGGCGCCGTGGTCACCACCCACCACGAACGCGGCACCCTGGTCTACCGCTTCACCACCCCGGCCGGTGTCGACGTGGCGCCCGGCCGCTACACCTTCGGCGTCCGCAGCGCCCTCCCGGCCACCGCGCCCACCACCGGCGCACCCACGCCGGGCCGGCCCACGCCCGCACTCGCTGCACCGACGTCCGCCGCACCGACGTCCGCTGGGTCCGCTGGGCCCAGCCCCGGGGAGGCGGCTCCCGGCGGACCCCGCAAGGCCGCCCCGGTCGAGAGCTGGAGCGCCTCCGCGTTCGGCATCCAACGCCCACGGGCCGTCGCCGCGCTGGGCACCTTCGCGGCTCCGCCGAGCTGACCGGCCGTCCGACAACCCGACAGGTCACCGCCTTGATCGGGCTCGTCTCGACAACCCCGTTCGTTACTGTGGGTACCACTCGGCACGGCGCCCCGACTCGGGTCCGCACGCCGTGCCACCGCATCCGAGGAGGAGTTCGTGTCCACGGTCCTGACCCAAGGCGGCAACGCCCCGCTGACCGCCGCGCGGGTGACCGTCGAGGTCACCGCACCCAAGGCGCTGGACGTCTCCGGCCTGCTCCTGACCGATGCCGGAAAGGTCCGCTCGGACGCCGACTTCGTGTTCTTCAACGCCCCGCACGGCCCCGGCGTCACCCACCGCCCGGCCTCCGGCGGCACCCCGGACGCGATCACCATCGACACCTCCGCCGTCCCGGCCGGCATCACCAAGATCGTCGTCACGGCGAGCCCCGACGAGGCCGGCGCCACCTTCGCGGGCATCGAGCCGACCGCGACCGTCCGGGACGCCGACTCCGGCCAGGTCCTGGTCACCTTCACCCCGCCCCAACTGGGCCGCGAGACCGCGCTGATCGTGGTCGAGGTCTACCAGCGGGGCGGTGCGTGGAAGGTCCGGGCGGTCGGCCAGGGCTACGCCGACGGCCTGGCCGGCATCGCCACCGACTTCGGCGTCAGTGTGGAGGACGAGCCCGCCCCGGCGGCCGCCACCGCGGCCCCGGTCACCGCTCCGGCCGCACCGCCGGTCACCGCACCGCCGGTCGCCGCACCGGTCGCCCCGCCGCTGCCGCAGAGCACTCCCCCGATGCCGCCGGCCCCGCCCGCAGCGCCCGCCGCCGCGCCGAGCCTGACCAAGGTCACCCTGGACAAGGGCCGGGTGAGCCTCACCAAGGGCGGCTCGGTCTCGCTGGAGAAGAACGGCAAGCCCTTCCTCTCCTCCGTCCGGATGGGCCTCGGCTGGGAGCCCGCCGGCCGCGGCCGCAACATCGACCTGGACGCCTCCTGCATCGCCTTCGACGCCAAGCGCGAGAAGCTGGACACCGCCTGGTTCATGAAGCTGGGGATCTTCAACGGCGCCGTCGTCCACTCCGGCGACAACCTCACCGGCGAGGGCGGCGGTGACGACGAGTCGATCACCGTCCACCTCGACGGCCTGCCGCCCGAGGTCTGCGGCCTGGTCTTCGTGGTCAACTCCTTCTCCGGCCAGAAGTTCACCGAGGTCAAGAACGCCTACTGCCGCCTGCTGGACGCGGGCTCCAACCAGGAGCTGGTCCGGTTCGACCTCACCCAGTCCGAGTCGCACACCGGTGTGGTGATGTGCAAGCTGGTCCGCCAGTACTCCGGCGAGTGGGTGATGACGGCGATCGGCGAGTACGTGGACGCCAAGACCGCCCGCGCCATGGTCAAGCCCGCCGCCTCGATGCTCTGACCCCCTCGGGTGCCCGGGCCCACCGCCCGGGCACCCGAAAACCGCTGGCCGGCGCGGCCGCTCGCTGCCATCCTGTCCGGATGCTGATCAGAGAAGCCACCCCCGAGGACTGGCCGTCCGTCTGGCCGTTCTTCCACGCCATCGCCGCCGCGGGCGAGACGTTCACCTACCCGCTCGACCTGACCTTCGAGCAGGGCCGTGAGTGGTGGCTCCTCTCCGCCCCGAACCGCACCGTGGTGGCGGTCGACGAGGGCGGCACGGTCCTCGGCAGCGCCAAGATGAACCGCAATCACCTGGGCAACGGCTCGCACATCGCGAGCGCCAGCTACATGGTCGACCCGGCGCACTCCGGCCGGGGCGTCGGGCGCGCGCTCACCGAGTACACCCTGGACTGGGCACGCGCGGCGGGCTACCGCGCCATGCAGTTCAACGCCGTGGTGGCCTCCAACGAGCGCGCGGTGAAGCTGTACCGGTCGCTCGGCTTCGAGATCCTGGGCACCCTCCCCGAGGGCTTCCGCCACCCCGTCCACGGCTACGTCGGCCTGCACATCATGCACCGCGCGCTCTGATCCCGGGCGCGTCCACCACTCCTCTACTCCTCGATCGCACCGCCGACCCGCCGCAGGTGCCGCCGGAAGCTGTACGACGGGTCGTCGGCCCGGCGTGCCAGGTAGTCGTCGAACGCGGTCTGCCGGCGCAGCGTGTCGCCCGAGCGGATCCGCTCCGCCTGCGCGCGTTCGGTCCGCGCGATCCCGACGGCCGTCTCCAGCACCTCGTCCACCCGCGCGGCCGGCACGAACAGCAGGCCGTCGGCGTCCCCGAACACCACGTCCTCGGCGCTCACCAGGTGCGCCCCGAATCGGGCGGTGACCAGCGCCTCCGGCTCCCGCGCGTCGAGCCGCACCGGACCGAGCGGCAACGCGCCGTAGCTGAACAGCGGCAGCCCGATCTCCACCAGCTCCGACGTGTCCCGGTGCAGGCCCCACACCGCCAACCCGGCCACCCCGGCGGACCGTGCCTCCAGCACCGCGAGGTCCCCGACGCAGGCCTCGTCGACCCGCCCGCCGTTGTCGACGACCAGCACGTCCCCGGGCTCGGCCGCACCGTAGGCCTCCAGGAAGACGTCCACGCTCCCGTAGTGCCGCACCGGCAGCACCCGCCCCGCGACCCGGTGCCCCGCCACCACCGGCCCGACCCCGGCCGGCGCCGCCCGCAGCTCCACCCCCAGCCGCACGCACGCATCCGCCACCAACGGCGTCGACAACTCCGCGAAGGCCTTCAGCACCACAGCCACCTGCCCAACTCGACCTGATCCGACCACAGTTCACCAGCACCGCGATCCTAGGCCGACCGACACGCTCACACCGTCGAGTGAAACAGGACCGTGCACTGCCCACCTCGCCGCTCGCGCTGCCCGTGCCCTTCGATTTCGAGCTCGACACCAAGCCCTTCCGGTAGACCCGCCCACGACGAACGGCCCGCACCCCCCTTCCACAAGGGGTGCGGGCCGTTCGCGACACAGGGTGGACCAGCGGGCCTCAGCCCCGCGTCGCCATGGCGCGCAGGAAGAAGGTCAGGTTGGCCGGGCGCTCGGCCAGACGGCGCATGAAGTAGCCGTACCACTCCTCGCCGTAGGGCAGGTACACCCGCATGGTGTTGCCCTCGCCGGCCAGGCGCAGCTGCTCCTCGGGGCGGATGCCGAACAGCATCTGGTACTCGAAGGAGTCGCGCTTGCGGCCGTTCCACTGGGCGAGCTGGCCGGCGATCTTGATCATGTTGGGGTCGTGCGAGGCGATCATCGGGTAGCCCTCGCCGGCCATCAGGATCTTCAGCGCGCGGACATAGGCGAGGTCCACCTCGTGCTTGCCCTGGTAGGCGACCGACTCGGGCTCCTTGTAGGCGCCCTTGCAGAGGCGCACGCGGGAGCCGGGGCCGGCGAACTCGCGGCAGTCGGCCTCGGTGCGGCGCAGGTAGGCCTGGAGCACGACACCCAGCCACGGGAAGTCGGCCCGCAGCTCCCGCGCGATGGCGAGGGTGGAGTCGGTGGTGGTGTGGTCCTCCATGTCGAGGGTCACCGTGGTGCCCGCGTCGGCGGCGGCCTCGCAGATCCGGCGGGCGTTCTCCAGCGCGATCTTCTCGCCGTCCACCGGCAGGAACTGGCCGACGGCCGACAGCTTCACCGAGACCTCGGCGCCGGCCGCCAGGCCGGTGTCCTTGAGCGCGGCGAGCAGGTGCTCGTACGCCTCGGCGGTCCCGGCGGCCTGGGCGGCGTCCTTGGTGTCCTCACCGAGGTGGTCCAGGGTGACCTTGCGGCCGGTGGCGACCAGGTCGTCGCAGGCGGTGACGGCGTCGTCGAGGGCCTCGCCGGCGACGAACCGCTCGACTATCGCGTGGGTCGGCGGGAACTTCTCGACGACGGTGCGGACCTGCGGGGAGCGGGAGGCCGCGAGAAGGGCGGAACGGAGCATCGTGACTCCTGGAGCTGGTGCTTCTAAGGGTGGCAGAAGGTGGGACCGGGGCGGCGGTGCGGGTCGCCGCCGCCCCGGCGGGGACGCCCGGCTGCGGGGCCGGGCGTCCGGGGCGGGTACTCAGCCCATGTGCGGGTAGCGGTAGTCCGTCGGCGGGACGAAGGTCTCCTTGACCGAACGGGTCGAGCTCCAGCGCGCCAGGTTCTGCTTGGCGCCGGCCTTGTCGTTGGTCCCGGACGCCCGGCCGCCGCCGAAGGGCTGCTGGCCGACGACCGCGCCGGTCGGCTTGTCGTTGATGTAGAAGTTGCCGGCCGCGAACCGCAGCTTGTGCATCGCGTCCTGGGCGGCCGCACGGTCCTGGGAGATGATCGAACCGGTCAGGCCGTAGGGCGACACCGACTCCATCTGGGCCAGCATCTCCTCGTACTTCTCGTCCTCGTAGACGTACACGGCGAGGATCGGGCCGAAGTACTCGTCCTTGAAGTACTCGCTCGCCGGGTCCTGGCAGACCAGCACGGTCGGGCGGACGAAGTAGCCGACCGAGTCGTCGTACGTGCCGCCGGCCAGCACCTCGACCGACGGGTCCGCCTGGGCCCGGTCGATCGCGGCCTTGTTCTTGGCGAAGGAGCGCTCGTCGATGACGGCCGACATGAAGTTCGACAGGTCGCTGACGTCGCCCATGGTGAGGCCGTCGACCTCGTCGCGGAAGGCGTCCTTGAGGCCGGCCCAGATCGAGGCCGGGACGTACGCCCGGGAGAGCGCCGAACACTTCTGGCCCTGGAACTCGAAGGCGCCGCGGGTCATCGCGGTCTTCAGCACGGCCGGGTCGGCGGACGGGTGGGCGACCAGGAAGTCCTTGCCGCCGGTCTCGCCGACGATCCGCGGGTAGGTGCGGTAGCCGGAGATGTTGTTGCCGACCTCGCGCCACAGGTGCTGGAAGGTCGCGGTGGAGCCGGTGAAGTGGATGCCCGCCAGCGCCGGGTGCTTCAGCGCGACGGCGGAGACGTCCAGGCCGTCGCCGGTCACCATGTTGATGACGCCCTTGGGCAGCCCGGCCTCCTCCAGCAGCTGCATCAGCAGGTGCGCGGAGAACTGCTGGGTGGGGGACGGCTTCCACAGCACCACGTTGCCCATCAGCGCCGGCGCGGTCGGCAGGTTGCCGGCGATGGCGGTGAAGTTGAACGGGGTGATCGCGTAGACGAAGCCCTCCAGCGGGCGGTGGTCGCTGCGGTTCCAGACACCGTCCGAGGAGATCGGCTGCTCGGCCAGGATCTGGCGGGCGAAGTGCACGTTGAAGCGCAGGAAGTCGACCAGCTCGCACGGGGTGTCGATCTCGGCCTGCTGGGCGGTCTTGGACTGGCCGAGCATGGTGGCGGCGGCCAGCGTCTCGCGCCAGGGGCCGGCCAGCAGGTCGGCGGCCCGGAGGAAGATCGCGGCGCGCGAGTCGAAGGAGAGCGCCTGCCAGGCCGGGGCAGCGGCCAGGGCAGCGTCGATGGCGTCCTGCGCGTCGGCCTGGGTGGCGTTGCGCAGCGTTCCGAGCCTCGCCGCGTGGTTGTGCGGCTGGACGACGTGGATCTCGGTGCCGCCGCCGAGGCGGCGCTCACCGTTGATCGTCATGGTCAGCTGGACCGGCTCCTGGCCGCCCAGCTCCTTCAGCTTGGCCTCCAGGCGAGCCCGTTCCGGGCTGCCGGGGGCGTAGCTGTGGACCGGCTCGTTCACCGGCGCGGGGACCTGGGTCACAGCATCCATGAGCGCACGCTCTCCTTCGGTTCATGCGGGGATGCCGACGCGGGTCGCACGTCGGCCACAGGACGAACGCTATTCCTGCACCGGGCCCCACTTGATTGGCCGGGCGGCTAAAGTCCCCCGTACGGCGTTGTCCGTGCCGACGAAGGTGTCACGGGGCGGTCACGGTGGCCGCCGCGCGAGCGGCGGTGCCGCGGATCGCTCCGCCGGCCCCGGTCCGGGCGCTCACGGCCCCGAGCCCTGTCCGCCCGGCTAAAATCGGCGGTACGCCGTTGTCCGTTCGCATGAAGGAGCCTCCGGTGTCACAGCCCGCCGGCCTCCCGCTCCGTCAACTGCTGATGTCCCTCGGCGAACCGCTGGTCGAGCTCCAGGCCGCCCCCCAGGGCCTGGACGTGCCCGTGCGCGATGTCGTGATCCTCGACCCGGAGGACCCTCCCACCGCCGCTCCCGGCGAACTCGTGCTCGCCATCGGCGCCCGGGGCCGGGCCGCACTGCCCGCGCTGCGCGCGGCCGGCCGGGCCGGCGCCGCCGCCGTCGCGGTCAAGCTGGACGGCCCCGGCCAGGCCGACGCGCTGCGGGAGGCGGCCACCGAGGCGGGCGTCGCCCTGCTCTCGGTCCGCCGGGAGACCCGTTGGGAGCACCTGGACTCGCTCGCCCGCGCGATCATCGCCGGGCCGGACACCCCGGACGTCGCGGGCGCCCCCGAGCACAACGCGGGCGACCTCTTCTCGCTCGCCCAGACCGTCGCCGTGCTCACCCACGGCATCGTCTCGATCGAGGACACCTCCAGCCGGGTGCTGGCCTACTCCCGGTCCTCCGACTCCGACGAGGTGGACGACCTGCGCCGGCTGTCCATCCTCGGCTGGCAGGGCCCCGAGCCCTACCTCTCGAAGCTCCGCGAGTGGGGCATCTTCCAGCACCTGCGCAGCTCGGACACACCGATCGCGGTCGATCCGCACCCGGAGCTCGGCCTGCGCCGGCGCCTGGCGATCGGCATCCGGACGGGGGCGCAGCCGCTCGGGACGATCTGGGTGCAGGAGGGCGCCCAGCCGCTGGCACCGCTCGCCGAGCAGGCGCTGGTCGGCGCGGCCCGGGTGGCGGCGGCGCAGCTGGTCCGGCGGCGGCGGGAGCTGTCGGCGGACGTCCGACTGACCCGCACCCTGCTGACCGGCCTGCTGGAGGGGTCGACCGGCCCGCAGTCGCTCGCCACCCACCTGGGGCTGGACCTGCGCCGCCCGGCCACCGTGCTGGCCTACGGCGCACCCACCACCGAGGCGCTCACCCGTGCCGAGGTGACCGGCCTGATCTCGGTGCACACCGCCGCCCGTCACCGCAGCGCGCTGCTCGCCCCGATCGAGTCCCGGGTCTACGTCCTGCTGCCCGAACTGCCGGCCGGCCTGCCGATGACGACGGTCCGCGACTGGGCGCGGGAGGTGGTGGAGGCGGCCCGGGACCACCTCGGCGTCCCGCTGCGGGCGGCGATCGGCTCGACCGTGGACGGCCTGGCCCAGGTGCCCGACTCCCGGGCGCAGGCGGACCGGATCCTGGACGCCATGGGCCGCGGCGGGGTGGACCTGGAGGTCGCGGCACTGATCGACGTCCAGGCGGAGGTCCTGGTCAGCGAGATGCTGGCGCTGCTGCAGGAGCGTTCGGGCCTGCGCGACCCGCGGCTGACCGCGCTGGCCGCGTACGACCGCCGGCACGGCACCCGGCTCGCGGAGTCGGTGCTGGCCTGGCTGGACGCGCTCGGCGAGGTCCGGGTCGCGGCGGACGCCCTGCACATCCACCCCAACACCCTGCGCTACCGGGTGCGCCGGGCCGAACAGCTCACCGGCGTCGACCTCGCGCAGCCGCAGCAACGGCTGCTGGCCATGCTCCAGCTGCGGCTGCCGCGGGAGTGAGCCGCGGGCCGGCGACGGAACGCCGGGAGGGGCCCGCCGGAGCGAGCCCCTCCCCCCGTCCGTGGTGGCGGATCAGGCGCCGTAGCCCTGACCGCGCTTGTGCTCGTTCAGGCGGTGCCAGGGGCCGGTGATGGCCAGCTGGATGCCCGGGGTCTGGATGTTGGCGAACAGCGTCTTGCCGTCGTCCGAGAAGGTCACACCGGTGAACTCGCTGAACTCCGGCTTCTCGGCGGTGCCGATGTTCAGCTCGTTGCGGGCGATCGGGTAGGTCAGCCCGTCCTCGGTGGCACCGAACAGGTGCGAGACGCCCTCGCCGTCCTCGGCGATCACGATGCCGCCGTAGGGCGAGACGGTGATGTTGTCCGGGCCGTCGAAGTTGTCGTGGTCGCCCCAGACGTCGCTGTTGACGCCGAGCAGCACCTTCAGGGTGATGGTGCGGCGGGCCGGGTTGAAGAACCAGACCTGGCCGTCGTGCTGGAGCGGGCTCTCCGAGCGGGCGAAGCTGGAGACGAAGTAGAAGCCGCCGTCACCCCACCACATGCCCTCCAGCTTGCGGGCGCGGGTGACCTCGCCGTCCTTGAACTGCTTGCGGATCGAGACGGTCGTGGCGTCGCGGTCCTCGACCTTGACCCAGTCCACGCCGTAGGTGGTGCCGACCTTGGTGGCGCGCGACAGGTCGTCGACGAGCTTGCCCTGCGCGTCGAAGACCTTGAAGGCCTCCAGCGTGCCGGCGTCGGCGGCCAGCTTGCGCAGCTGGTAGCGGCCGTGCTTGAAGCCGGCCGGCGGGGTCCAGCGGAACAGCAGTCCGTTCGGGTTCGAGGCGTCCTCGGTCAGGTAGACGTGGCCGCGCTTCGGGTCCACCACGACGGCCTCGTGCGCGAACCGGCCGAAGGCCTTCACCGGCTGCGGGTCGCGGTTGTAGTCGTCGTCGAACGGGTCGACCTCGAAGATGTAGCCGTGGTCCTTGGTGAAGCCGTTCTTGCCGGCCTTGTCCTCGGTCTCCTCACCGGACAGCCAGGTGCCCCAGGGGCTCACGCCACCGGCGCAGTTGGTGGAGGTACCGGCGATGCCGACCCACTGCTCGACCGTGCCGTTGCGCTTGGCGTGCACGATCGTGCAGCCGCCGGCCGCGCCCGGGTCGTAGACGTGGCCCTCGGTCAGCGGCACCGGGTACGGCCACTTGGAGCGGGCGCCGCTCAGCTCGTGGTTGACGACCAGCAGGTTGCCGCCGCGCTCGTCCTCGAAGGCGGAGGTGCCGTCGTGGTTGCTGGGGGTGAACTCGCCGGTGCGCAGCTTGGTGACGCCGGCCCGGTTCACCACCTTGTAGCTGAAGCCCTTGGGCAGGGCGAGCAGCTTCTCGGGGTCGTCGGCCAGCGGGCCGTAGCCGACGGCGGCGCGCTCGGCGTCGGCGGTGGCCGCGTCCTGCACCTCGCCACCGACCGGGGCGGCGATCGCGCCCGGCGCGCTGGCCAGGGCCTCGGCGCTACCGGCGATCAGGACGCCGGCCCCGACGAGGGTGGAACGGTTGACGAAGTCCCGGCGGGACAGCGACATGTGGGTCACTCCTGAAAGGTGAGCCGCCGACCGGGGTGGAGCCCGGTGCGTGGCGTGCGAGGTGTCGAGGCAGGTCGTCGACGCCAGCAGACTCCGCCGGTGCGATGAACGCCCGGTGAAGCGGACACCTCGTCAGGGTGTTCATTTGCCGACCGTATTCGAATCCATGACCCACCCTTTGCCGTGTGCACCACAGGTCAGGGCACTGCGACACCGCGGGAGGCCCCGCAGGACGACCCCGCGCGGCACCCGGCGCCGCCGCTCACCGCCCCACGCGCGCCGCCCGCCACTGCTCCCAGGCCGCGAGCCAGAGCTGCTCGCCGAGCTGCTGTTCCTCCCAGCCGCCCGCCCCGCCCGCCCGGTCCGGCCAGAGCTGTTCCCAGGCGCGCTGGGCCGGCAGACTCGCCACCTCGCTGGCGAACACCGTGTAGCGGATGACCTCCTCGATCGCGGCCACCCCCTCCGCCGTACCGACCACCCACTGGGTCTGCCGGGAGAGCCGGTTGAGGTGGTTGACCATCGCCGTGACCGCCGCGACCGCCTCCTCACGGCTCTCCGAGCCGAGCCGCATCTGCTGGCGCACCGCGGCCTCCCAGCGCAGCGCGCCGGTCTCGCCGCGCAACCCGCGCGGCAGCCGGGGCGTGCGCCCGGCCCGGACCTGCGCCTCGATCGCCGCGGACTCGGCGATGCAGTGCTCGATCAGCGCCCGGTGCGCCTCCAGCCCGACGGCCGGAGCGAGTTCGCGCTCCTCGACCGGGACGTACCGGGCCCGCCGGGCGGCGAGACCGCGCAGCAGTGCGGTCCGGCCGCGCAGATGCCGCTCGACGTCCTGGAGCGGAGCCAGTTCGAGGCTGCCCGGCGCCACTCCGCGCCCGCAGATGGTGACGGTCAGCCCTCCCACCCGGAGCCGGCCCGCCCAGACCGGCCCGGCGCCGGGGGCGGAGCCGAAACCGGGCAGCGGGGCGTCCGGCCGGTCCCAGAAGTCGCGCAGGTCCTCGTGGACCTCCACCGCGCACGGCTCGCCGTCGACGGTGATCCACTCGCGTAGCGCCCGGACCCGGCCGGGGCAGTCGCCCTCGTCGACACCGAGCTGCTCGTAGACCCGGTCACGCTCGTCCTCGACCACGTCCTCCAGCTCGGGCAGCGCCCCGGGCCGGTCGGCACCGGGCCGGTAGGTGCGCACGGTGACGTACGGGCCGTCGGCGGAGGTCCAGTCGCCGGAGCAGACCTCGACCCAGGACAGCCAGCCGTCGCAGGTCTCGAACGCGGCCAGCGCGTCGCCGTCCCGGTCCGCGCCCCGCACGACGCCGTACACCGGGAAGTCGGCCGCGGCCAGCGTGCGGCGGGAGAACTCCTCCTGGTCGGCGAAGCGGTCCTCCCGTTCGCACGGGTCGACCCGCCGCGCACCGTCCCCCCGGAGACCGTCCTGCCTGCCACCGCTCTCCCGCGTCATCCCGCGCCGCACCCCCATGTCCTCGCCGCCCTCGCACCGCTTGCGGGACACGATACGTGGCCCGATCTGCCGGGTCATCAGCTCCTTTGCCCCGCCGGATGGACCGGCACACCCGTGCCACCGTGTCAGGACACCCGTTTGTCAGTGCCGCTTCCTACGCTGTCGGGCATGACAGCAACCCCGGACTTCCCCGCCCGCATCAGCATCGTCACCCTCGGGGTGACCGATCTCGACCGCAGCGCCCGCTTCTACGAGGGCCTCGGGTGGCGCCGTTCCTCGGTCTCCAGCCCGGAGATCGTCTGGTTCCGCACCGCCGACTCGGTGCTCGGCCTGTTCCCGAGCGACGAGCTGGCCGCCGACGCGGGGGTCCCCGCACTCGGCGAGCCGTCGTTCCGGGGGGTCACCCTCGCGGTGAACCTGGAGTCGCCCGGGCGGGTCGACGCCGCCCTGAGGACGGCCGTCGACGCCGGCGCCACGGTGGTCAAGCCCCCGGCCGCGACCAGCTGGGGCGGCTACTCCGGCTACTTCGAGGACCCGGACGGCCACCTCTGGGAGCTGGCCCACAACCCGTTCTTCCCCTTCGCCGAGGACGGCTCGCTGGACCTCCCGTGACCGGCCGGGGGCCCCGCCGCGCCCCGCCCCGCCCCGGCCTCCGTCAGGTCTTCGAGCGCGCCTTGAAGGCCGCCTTGCGTGCCTCCTTGGCCACCGCCCGGTCCAGGTGCAGCTCGCCGACCGCCTCCAGCACGTCCGCCGTGTACGGGTGGTCGACCCGCCAGAGCTCGCCGAAGTAGCTCGCCGGGTTGCCGGTCACCGGCAGGTCGGCGATCAGCTCGCGCAGCAGCTCGGCGTCGCCGCCGGTGTCGAGCAGCTGGGCGGCGAAGGTGTCGACCACCGTCCACAGTGCCATCCCCCGCTCCGGGGCGGGCACGTCGGTGGCGCCGAGTTCGACCAGCCAGCCCCGCGCGGCCCCGCCCAGCTCCGGGTCGTCCAGCACCTCCCGGACGGCGGGCTCGGCGGGAGGTCCGATCATGCCCAGTGCCAACCGGCCGAGCATCCGGCGCATCGGGGCGTACGCGTCGTTGCCGCGCGCCGCCGCCAGCAGCTCGCGCGCCGCCTCCACCGGCTCCCGGCCGGTCACCCAGACCTGCAGCTCCTCGTCGGGCAGCACGTTGGAGGCCTCGCAGATCCCGCGCAGCAGCTCGGCGGCATCGCCCTGGGCCAGCTCGCCGACCAGCGGCGCGTCGTAGCCGTCCTCCAGCAGCCACTGCCGGATCCCGTACTGGCCGAGCGGGGTGAGCCGGACCAGGCCGAAGCGGGCCGACTCCTCCTCGTCCAGCGGCTCCTCGCCGACCGTGACTCCGGCGGGCTCCTGCCCCTCCTCCTCGTCGAACAGCTCCGGGTCGATCGGGCGGTAGTCCAGCAGGCCGAGCTCGGCGAGATCGCCCAGCATCGGGTCCAGCGTGACCATCACATCGGTGATGTCGCCGAGCAGCTCCTCGCTCGGCTCCTCGCCCTCCGGCACGACCAGCAGGGCGGCCAGCACGCCCAGCGGCACGGTCTCGGTGCCGGGATCGGCGAAGGCGGTGGTCTCGTAGAGCACCTGGAGCGCCTCGTCGAGCAGTTCGGCGGCCTCCTCCCGGGCCTCCTCGACCCGCGCCAGCCGCTCCTCGTCCTCCTCGCCCGGCTCCGCACCGGCCCCCGCGCGTTCGGCCGCCTCCTCGGCGGCCTCCTCCTCCGGCAGCGAGTCCGCCTCCACGGCCAGCTCGCGGACGATCCCGGCGGCGGTCAGCCAGAGCTCCAGGACGGTTTCCGCGTCCCCCTGCTCGGCCGGCTCCAGATCCGGCCCGGGAACGGCCACGTGCTCGCCGGCGGCGGTGGTGCCGATCTCGACGAGGTCGAGGTCACAGGCCAGCGACCAGGCCCGCATCGCCTCGACCACGGACTCCTCCGGCGCCTCCCCCTGCTCGGGCGCGAGGCCGAGCAGCCGGGCGGCGGGCTCCCGGTCCGGGCCGGTCAGGTCGCCGAACTCGTCCACCGCCCGGTGCGGGGCCGCCCAGCGGGCCAGCTTCAGCGCGTACCCGAACATCGGCACGGCCTTCGCCTGCTCGGCCAGCTCGGACTCGGACGGCAGCCGCACCGGCGGTACCAGCACCGCCGCGTCGTCCAGGTCTTCGTCGTCCAGCCCGTGTGCGGCGAACGCCCCATAGAGGTCCTGCAGCTCCAGGTCGGCGGGCAGCACCGCGCCGACCGCCCCCTCGTCCGGCGCACCCGCCGACGAAGCCCCAGCGTTCTTACGACGTCGTCCGGCCATTGTTGCGCGCTCTCCCTACCGCCAGCGGTCGGCCGATCCGTTCCGGCCGCAGTGGACCAGCTCCCTGTGCCGATCCCCTACCTCAGCGTATAGGCCGGGCACCCCCGATGCCCGGCCTCCAGGGGCGCGCGCCGCAACCGTGCGCCCACCCCTTATCCTTCGACTCGGTACCGTGCACACCCCGCGCGGGCCACCGGGCAACGAAGCCCCTTCACCCTCCTCGCCCGGCACCGGGTGGGAGGGTCCCACGATCACCCGCTCCACCAGGGAGCCCCGCACCGAGGCCACCACCACAGCGCCCGCGGACGGGCGCGCCGGCACACCCCGCCGACCTTGGTGGTGCCCGGCCACAGGAGACCCCTGCCATGGCGGACCTCTCCCCTGCCGGCTCCGGCCTGCGCACCGCGCAGTTCGACGGACGCCGACTGTCGGAGGCCCTGCTTCCCCTGGAGCTCGCGCCCCGCGCCCAGCTCCAGCTCGCCGCGATAAGCCGCTGGAACGCGCTTCGCGGCGTCCGTGTCGGCCTCGTCGCCGGCGCCCTCCTCTTCATGCTGATCGGTGCCAACCTGGCCACGCCGATCTACCCGCTGCTCCAGCAGCGGCTCTCGCTGACCGCGCTCGACACCACGATCCTGTTCACGGTGTACGTGTTCGCGCTGGTCCCGGTGCTCGCCGTGGTCGGTCACTGGTCGGACCACCTCGGCCGCCGCGCGCTGATCCTGCCCGCCGTGGCCCTGGCCGCCGCCGGGGACGCCGTCTTCGCCACCTCGGGCAGCTTCTGGCAGCTCGCCCTCGGCCGCGCCGTCCAGGGCGTCGCGGTGGGCCTGTCCACCGGCGCCGCCGGAGCCGCCCTCGGTGACCTGCTGCCCGGCCACCCCACCCTGGCCGCCAAGCTCACCCTGGCCTGTTCGGCGGGCGGCGTGGCGCTCGGCCCGGTGGTCGGCGCCCTGCTGGCCGGCGGCTCCGACCCGCTGCTGACGCCGTTCCTGCTGCACGCGGTCGCCCTGCTCGCGCTCTGTGTGCCGCTCGCCCTGGTCCACCCCCGGATGCCCGGCCGCAGCCGCCCGCCGGCCTCCGCGCCGCGCATCACCACCCCGGCGCACCTGCGCCCGCAGCGCCTCGCCCTGCCGACCACCGGCCGCCGCGAGTTCCTGCTGGCCTCGGCCGCCGGCTTCATCTCCTACGCGGTCTTCGGCGTCTACCTCAGCCTGGCCCCGGCGTTCTCCGCCAAGCTGCTGCACACCGACTCCCGGCTGACCGGCGCCGTGGTCGCCGCGCTGCTGCTCGGCTCCTCCGCCCTCGCCCAGCTGCTCGTCCCGCCGACCGCCGACCGCCTGGTCATCGCCCTCGGCATGACCGGCCTCGCGGCGGGCCTCGGTCTGGTCGTCACCGCCCAGTACACCGGTACGCCGGCCCTGCTGTTCATCGGCAGCGTCCTCGGCGGCTCCTGTCAGGGCGTCGCCTTCCGCTCGCTGTTCACCAGCGCGGTGGCCGCGATGAACCCGGAACGCCGGGGCTCCGAGCTCAGCTCCCTCTGGGTCATCGTGTACCTCGGCAGTTCACTGCCGATCGTCGCCGTCGGCGCCCTCGTCCAGCACTACGGCCTGCTCCCGGCCACCAGCGGCTTCGTCGGCCTGGCCGCCCTGCTCTGCATCGGCCTGGCGCTGGCCGTCGCCCGCAAGCCCCGGCGCGCCTGACGCCGAACGGCACGAACGCCGCCGCCCGGTACGGATCTCCGTACCGGGCGGCGGCGTCGTGTCAGGGCTGCGCCGCCCAGGGGTGCCAGGTCGCCGTGGACCTCTCGACCGCGGCAGCGGCGTGGCCGCCCGCGGGCGGACATGCCACTGCCGCGCGAACACTCCCCCGACGGGGAGACTCGCGCGGCAGTGGGTGGACGAAGGCCCGTCGGTCAGACGTTGAAGCCGAGCGCGCGGAGCTGCTCGCGGCCGTCGTCGGTGATCTTGTCCGGGCCCCACGGCGGCATCCAGACCCAGTTGATGCGCAGGTCCTGGACGAGACCGTCGGTGGCGGTCTTGGCCTGGTCCTCGATGACGTCCGTCAGCGGGCAGGCCGCCGACGTGAGCGTCATGTCGATGGTGGCCACGTCGGACTCGTCGATGTGGATGCCGTAGATCAGGCCGAGGTTGACGACGTCGATCCCCAGCTCGGGGTCGACGACGTCCATCAGGGCCTCGGTCAGGTCCTCGACGGAGACGGTCCCGGCGGTGGTGCCGACGATGACGGTCGGACCCTCCTCGGCGGAAGGGGCGGGCGTCGCGGTGTCACTGTCACTCATGGTCTGTCCTCCTCTTCTGCTTCAGTCGTTCAGGTCGTTGACGGCGGGCTGGTCGGCCAGGGCCTTGGCGGTGGCGTCCTTCCAGGCCATCCAGCTGAGCAGCGCGCACTTGACCCGGGCCGGGTACTTGGAGACGCCGGCGAACGCGACCGCGTCCTCCAGCACCTCCTCGTCGCCCTCGCCCTGGCCCTTGCTCTGCATCAGCTCCAGGAAGGCCTCCTGGACGGCCTGCGCCTCGCCGACGGTCTTGCCGACCACCAGGTCGTTCAGCACCGAGGCGCTGGCCTGGCTGATGGAACAGCCCTGCGACTCGTACGAGACGTCCACGACCGTGGCACCGTCGAGCCTCACCCGCAGGGTGATCTCGTCCCCGCAGGTCGGGTTGACGTGGTGCACCTCGGCGTCGCCGTCCCGCAGCCCCTTGCCGTGCGGGTTGCGGTAGTGGTCCAGGATGATGTCCTGGTACATCGAGTCGAGCTTCATGCGTGGGCCGTCCCGTCAGCCGAAGAAGTTCCGGACGTGGTGCAGGCCGTCGATCAGCGCGTCGACCTCGCCCGGCGTCGAGTACAGGTAGAACGACGCCCGCGTGGTCGCCGGAATTCCGTACCGCAGGCAGACCGGCCGCGCGCAGTGGTGGCCGACGCGCACGGCGATGCCCTGCTCGTCCAGCACCTGGCCCACGTCGTGCGGGTGGATGTCGCCCAGCGTGAACGAGATCGCGGCGCCCCGGTCCACGGCCGTGCGCGGACCGATGATCCGCAGGTCGGGGACTTCCAGCAGCCGCTCGACCGCGTACGCGGTGATGGCGTGCTCGTGTGCGGCGATCCGCTCCATGCCGATGTTCGACAGGTAGTCGATGGCCGCACCGAGCCCGACCGCCTGGGCGATCGGCGGGGTGCCGGCCTCGAACTTGTGCGGCGCCGGGGCGTAGGTGGACGAGCCCATCGTGACGGTCTCGATCATCTCGCCGCCGCCGAGGAACGGCGGGAGGTCCTCCAGCAGCTCCTGGCGGCCCCAGAGCACGCCGATGCCGGTCGGAGCCAGCATCTTGTGGCCGGTGAAGGCGACGAAGTCGGCCTCCAGGGCCTGCACGTCCAGCACCATGTGCGGCGCGGCCTGCGAGGCGTCGATGACGACCAGCGCGCCGACGTCCTGCGCCTTGCGCACGATGGCCTCGACCGGGTTCACGGTGCCGAGCAGGTTGGAGACCAGGGTGAACGAGACCACCTTGGTCTTCTCGGTGATCAGCTCGTCGATGTTGGACAGGTCGAGCCGGCCCTCGTCGGTCAGCCCGAACCACTTCAGCTTCGCGCCGGTGCGCTGCGAGAGCAGCTGCCACGGGACGATGTTGGAGTGGTGCTCCATCTCGGTGATGACGATCTCGGCGTCGGCGTCCACCCGGTAGGGCTCGTCCGCCCAGGTCAGCATGTTCGCGACCAGGTTGAGCGACTCCGAGGCGTTCTTGGTGAAGACCACCTCGTCGCGGCTCGGCGCGTTGACGAACGCCGCGACCTTGTCGCGGGCGCCCTCGTACAGCGCCGTGGCCTCCTCGGCCAGCACGTGCACCCCGCGGTGCACGTTGGCGTTGTGCCGCTCGTAGTAGGCGTTCAGCGCCTCCAGCACCTGGCGCGGCTTCTGCGAGGTGGCCGCGTTGTCCAGGTAGACCAGGGGCTTGTCGTCGTGCAGCAGGCGCTGCAGGACGGGGAAGTCCTTGCGGATCGCGTCGGTGTCGAGCAGACCCGGCAGGCCTGTGGTCGAGCCACTCGTCTCGGGGGTATGGATCACTCGGAAGCGCCGCCCTTCACGTAGGACTCGTAGCCCTCTTCCTCCAGCTTGTCGGCCAGCTCGGCGCCGCCGGACTCGACGATGCGGCCGGCCGCGAAGACGTGGACGTAGTCGGGCTTGATGTACCGCAGGATGCGGGTGTAGTGGGTGACCAGCAGGGTGCCGACCTCGCCGGTCGAGCGGACCCGGTTGATGCCCTCGGAGACGACCCGCAGCGCGTCGACGTCCAGACCGGAGTCGGTCTCGTCGAGGATCGCGATCTTCGGCTTGAGGAGCTCCAGCTGCAGGATCTCGTGGCGCTTCTTCTCACCGCCGGAGAAGCCCTCGTTGACGTTGCGCTCGGCGAAGGCCGGGTCCATCTGCAGGGCGGCCATCGCGGCCTTGACCTCCTTGACCCAGAGCCGCAGCTTCGGGGCCTCGCCGCGGACGGCGGTGGCGGCGGTGCGCAGGAAGTTGGACACCGAAACGCCCGGGACCTCGACCGGGTACTGCATGGCCAGGAAGACGCCGGCCCGGGCGCGCTCGTCGACGGACATGTCCAGGACGTTCTCGCCGTCCAGCAGCACCGAGCCGCCGGTGACGGTGTACTTGGGGTGTCCGGCCAGCGAGTACGCCAGGGTGGACTTGCCGGAGCCGTTCGGACCCATGATCGCGTGGGTCTCGCCCTGCTTCACGGTCAGGTCGACGCCCTTCAGGATCTCCCGGGGGCCGTTCTCCGCCTCGACGGTGACGTGCAGGTCGCGGATTTCAAGGGTTGCCATATGTACTCAGGACTCCTGGTTGACGGAGACGAGCACATCGTCCCCTTCGATCTTTACGGGGTAGACAGCGACCGGCTTGGTGGCGGGCAGTCCGGAGGGCTTGCCGGTGCGCAGGTCGAAGCTGGAGCCGTGCAGCCAGCACTCGATCATGCAGTCCTCGACCTCGCCCTCGGACAGCGAGACGTTCGCGTGCGAGCAGGTGTCGTTGATCGCGAACACCCCCTCGTCGGTGCGGACGACGGAGACGGGCACGCCGTTGAGGTCGACGCGCCGGGGCACGTCCTCCTGGAGCTCGCTCAGCGCGCAGGCACGGAGAAAACTCATCGGCCTCAGACCGCCGCTTCCAGCTCGGCCTCGATCTTCTCCATGAGCTGCTCCTGGATCTCGGCGACGCCGATCTGCTGGACCAGTTCGGCGAAGAATCCGCGCACCACCAGGCGGCGGGCCTCGTCGGCCGGGATGCCGCGGGACTGCAGGTAGAAAAGCTGCTCGTCGTCGAAGCGGCCGGTCGCGGAGGCGTGGCCGGCGCCGACGATCTCGCCGGTCTCGATCTCCAGGTTGGGGATCGAGTCGACCCGGGCACCGTCGGTGAGCACCAGGTTGCGGTTGAGCTCGTAGGTGTCGGTGCCCTCGGCGGCGGCGCGGATCAGCACGTCGCCGACCCAGACGGCGTGCGCGTCCTGGCCCTGCAGGGCGCCCTTGTAGACCACGTTGGAGCGGCAGTGCGGGGTGTCGTGGTCGATGACCAGACGGTGCTCCAGGTGCTGGCCGGCGTCGGCGAAGTAGAGGCCGATCAGCTCGGCCTCGCCGCCGGGCGCGGCGTAGGAGACGCGCGGGTGGATGCGGACCACGTCGCCGCCGAAGGTGACCACCACGGACTTCAGCGAGGCGTCCCGGCCGACCAGGGCGGTCTGCTGGGTGGTGTGCACCGCGTCGCGGTCCCAGTCCTGGATGGAGACGAAGGTCAGCTTGGCGCCGTCGCCGAGCAGCAGCTCGACGTTGGCCGCGCGGGTGCCCGTCCCGGTGTGGTTGATCACCACGACGGCCTCGGCGAACGGCTTGACGTCGATCACCACGTGGGCGAAGCGGGTGCCGCCCTCGCCGTGCACGTCGATCTTCACCGGCTCGGTGAGCACCGTCTCCTTGGGGACGGTGACCACGAGCGCCTGCTCGAAGGAGCTGAACGCCTGGGCGGCGACCCGGTCGACCGGCTTGCCGGCCTTGCCCAGGCGGGCGTCGTCGCGGCCGACGGTCTCGGCGGTGACGCCGTCCGGCAGGCTCAGCTCGACCTTGTCCGCGCCCTTCTCCGCCTCGGCGGCGCTGCCGTCGTGCAGGCCGTTCAGGCGGTGCAGCGGGGTGAACCGCCAGTCCTCCTCGCGGCCGGTCGGCACCGGGAAGTCGCCGACCTCGAAGGAGGGCTTGACGGCGACGCGGGCGTCGATCGGCTGCTGGACGGTGGCGCGGCCGGTGCCGGGGCCGGCGAGCTGCGCGCCCGCGCCCGCGGTGCCGACCTCGATCGAACCGGCGGTCGTGGAGCCGGTGGGGGTGTTGACGTCAGCCATGGCTGTCGTGGTGCTCTCTTCCTAGGGATGCGGAGTGGACTGCGTGCGGCCGTGCGTCAGCCGACGGAGCCCTCCATCTGCAGCTCGATCAGCCGGTTCAGCTCCAGCGCGTACTCCATCGGCAGCTCGCGCGCGATCGGCTCGACGAAGCCGCGGACGATCATGGCCATCGCCTCGAACTCGGTCATGCCCCGGCTCATCAGGTAGAAGAGCTGGTCCTCGCTGACCTTGGAGACGGTCGCCTCGTGGCCCATCGAGACGTCGTCCTCGCGGACGTCCACGTAGGGGTAGGTGTCCGAGCGCGAGATGGTGTCGACCAGCAGGGCGTCGCAGAGCACGTTGGACTTGGCGCCCTTGGAGCCCTCGCCGATCTCGATCAGACCGCGGTAGGAGGTGCGGCCACCGCCCCGCGCCACCGACTTGGAGACGATGTTGGAGGAGGTGTTCGGCGCCATGTGGACCATCTTGGCGCCGGCGTCCTGGTGCTGGCCCTCGCCGGCGAAGGCGATCGACAGGGTCTCGCCCTTGGCGTGCTCGCCCATCAGGTAGACGGCCGGGTACTTCATGGTGACCTTGGAACCGATGTTGCCGTCGATCCACTCCATGGTCGCGCCCTCGTACGCCACGGCGCGCTTGGTGACCAGGTTGTAGACGTTGTTCGACCAGTTCTGGATGGTCGTGTAGCGGCAGCGGCCGCCCTTCTTGACGATGATCTCCACGACCGCGGAGTGCAGCGAGTCCGAGGAGTAGATCGGCGCGGTGCAGCCCTCGACGTAGTGGACGTAGGCGTCCTCGTCGACGATGATCAGCGTCCGCTCGAACTGGCCCATGTTCTCGGTGTTGATCCGGAAGTAGGCCTGCAGCGGGATGTCGACGTGGACACCCTTCGGCACGTAGATGAAGGACCCGCCGGACCACACGGCCGTGTTCAGCGCGGCGAACTTGTTGTCGCCGGCCGGGATGACGGTGCCGAAGTACTCCTTGAAGATCTCCGGGTGCTCCCTGAGCGCGGTGTCGGTGTCCAGGAAGATGACACCCTGCTCCTCCAGGTCCTCGCGGATCTGGTGGTACACCACCTCGGACTCGTACTGCGCGGCCACACCGGCGACCAGCCGCTGCTTCTCCGCCTCCGGGATGCCGAGCCTGTCGTACGTCGCCTTGATGTCGGCGGGCAGGTCCTCCCAGGACTCCGCCTGCTTCTCGGTCGAGCGGACGAAGTACTTGATGTTGTCGAAGTCGATGCCGGTGAGGTCCGAGCCCCAGGTGGGCATGGGCTTCTTGCCGAACAGCTTGAGGCCCTTGAGCCGCAGGTTCAGCATCCACTCGGACTCGTTCTTCTTCGCCGAGATGTCGCGGACGACGTCCTCGCTGAGCCCGCGCTTGGCGACGGCACCGGCGGCATCCGGGTCCGCCCAGCCGTACTCGTAGGTGCCCAGGCCTTCGAGCTCCGGGTGCGAAACGGTGTCAGTCATGCGAGCTTCCTAACGCGCGGACGCTGAATCTTCGATGGACGTACCGGCAGTCGGCACTGCATCGGAACCCGGACCCGTGCTGCGCAGGGAGGGCGACGATGCGGCACCGGGTGCCGGCACATAGGTGGTGCAGACCCCGTCGCCGTGGGCGATGGTGGCCAGCCGTTGCACATGGGTGCCCAGCAGTTGGGAGAAGACCTCGGTCTCCGCCTCGCAGAGCTGCGGGAACTGCTCGGCGATGTGCGCGACCGGGCAGTGGTGCTGGCAGAGCTGGGCGCCCGCCGGGGTTTTCGCCGCGGCTGACGGAACCCGCCGCACGGTGGCAGCGTACCCGTCGGCGCTCAGCGCCCGGGCCAGCGCCTCGGTGCGCTCACCGGCCTCGGCCTGACGCAGGGCGTCGAGGTACTTCTCACCCTGCCTGCCGAACCGGGCCCGGGCGAAGGCGGCGACCGCCTCCTCGCCCGCGGCGCCGCCGCCCACCGCGTCCGAGATCCAGCGCAGCGCGTCGGCCGCGAGCTGGTCGTACGCCTGGTAGAAGGCGTCCCGGCCGGATTCGGTGAGGGCGAAGACCTTGGCCGGGCGCCCCCGGCCGCGGCTTCCGTACACCCGCTGCTCGCGGGCGTCGACCAGGCCTGCGGCGGCGAGGCCGTCCAGGTGACGACGGACGGCGGCGGTCGTCAGACCGAGCCGGTTCGCCAGGTCGGTGGCCGAGGAGGGGCCGTGGTCGAGGATCGAGCGTGCGACCCGGTCCCGGGTCGCACGGTGACCGTCGAGCAGCACCTCGGTGGCCGTCGCGGGCACGGCGCAGCCGGGGGCCGACTCGGCCTCCTGCTCCGGGAAGTGCTCGCGCATGTTTTTCACAACACGATTGTTGCGTAATTACTTCCGAAGGGACAAGCCGTGATGCAGGCCTCACTCGTGTCATCTGTCACGCAGGTAAGGCTTACCTGACCTGCGAGAACGATCACCGGGGCACCGTTTCACCGGTCGTCCGGGCCGCTGGGAGCCGCCTTCCGGGAGCCCGCAGATCCGGAATCCCATCCTCCGACATGCCCTTCCCGCCTCGCCCACCGGCCCGGCCCGGCCTCCCGTCCGACCGCCCCGTCCGCTCCTCTTAGACTCGCCGGTATGCACTCCGAACCCGCGGTCCGGGTCACCGGGCTGGTCAAGCGCTACGGCGACAAGACGGCGGTGGACGGTCTCGACCTCACCCTCGCGCGCGGCGGCGTCACCGCCGTGCTCGGCCCCAACGGCGCCGGCAAGACCACCACCATCGAGGTCTGCGAGGGCTACCGCCGCCCCGACGCCGGCACCGTCCGCGTCCTCGGCCTCGACCCGGTCACCCAGGGCGCCGAGCTGCGTCCCCGGATCGGCGTGATGCTGCAGTCCGGCGGCGTGTACGCGGGAGCGCGCGCCGTCGAGATGCTCCGGCACACCGCCAGGCTGCACGCCCACCCGCTCGACGTGGACGCCCTGGTCGAGCGCCTCGGCCTGGGCTCTTGCGGCCGCACCACCTACCGCCGGCTCTCCGGCGGCCAGCAGCAGCGGCTCGCCCTGGCGATGGCCGTGGTCGGCCGCCCCGAACTGGTCTTCCTGGACGAGCCCACCGCCGGCCTCGACCCGCAGGCCCGCCGAGCCACCTGGGAGCTGGTCCGCGACCTGCGCCGGGACGGCGTCACCGTGGTCGTCACCACCCACCACATGGACGAGGCCGAGCAGCTCGCCGACCAGGTCGCGATCGTCGACCACGGCAAGGTCATCGCCGAGGGCACCCCGGACGAGCTCTGCCGCGGCGGCGCCGAGTCCTCGCTGCGCTTCGACGGCCCGCCCGGGCTGGACCTCGGCCCCCTGCTCAAGGAACTGCCCGAGGGCGCGAGCGCCACCGAGCCCGCCCCCGGCAGCTACCGCATCGAGGCGCCGGTCGACCCACAGCTGCTGGCCACCGTCACCGGCTGGTGCGCGGCCTCCGGCATCCTCCCCGAGCGGCTCGCCGTGCAGCGCCGCAGCCTCGAAGACGTCTTCCTCGACCTGACCGGACGGGACCTCCGCTCATGACCTCCGTGGACTACTCCCCGAAGCCGGGCGCGGCCCCGGTCGGCCGGATACTGCTCGCCCAGACCGCCTTCGAGACGAAGATGCTGCTGCGCAACGGCGAGCAGCTGCTGCTCACCGTGATCATCCCGACGGTGCTGCTGGTGCTGTTCTCCGCCGTCGACATCGTCGCCGTCGAGGGCCCCGGCAAGCGCGTCGACTTCCTGGCCCCCGGCCTGCTGGCGCTCGCCGTGATGTCCACCGCCTTCACCGGGCAGGCCATCGCCACCGGCTTCGAGCGCCGCTACGGCGTGCTCAAGCGGCTGGGCGCCAGTCCGCTGCCGCGCTGGGCGCTGCTCACGGCCAAGACCGGCTGCGTACTGGTGACGGAGGCGTTGCAGGTCGCCCTGCTGAGCGTGATCGCGCTCGCGCTGGGCTGGTCCCCGCAGGGCGACCCGCTCTCCGTCATCGCCCTGCTGGTGCTCGGCACCGCCGCCTTCTCCGGCCTCGGCCTGCTGATGGCGGGCACGCTGAAGGCGGAGGCCACCCTGGCCGCCGCCAACCTGGTCTTCATCCTGCTGCTACTGGCCGGCGGGGTGATCGTCCCGCTTTCGAAGTTCCCGTCCGCCGTCCAGTCGGTACTGGAGCTGCTCCCCATCGCCGCCCTCTCCGACGGCCTGCGCTCGGTGCTCCAGACCGGCGCCGGCGTGCCCTGGGCGGACCTCGGCATCCTGGCCGGCTGGGCGGTGCTGGGGCTGGCGGCGGCGGCCCGCTTCTTCCGCTGGGAGTAGCCCGGCGCCCGAGCCTGCCGCGAGGCCCCCGTCCTGATGGGCGGGGGCCTTCGCGTTGGCTGCTCAGGGTGGGTAGGCGGCGGTGCCGGTCGTGGGGGCGGATCTCGGGGCCGTAGTGGCCCGCCTGGCGGGCGATCCAGGCGTATTCGGTGGTGCCGTCGGGGAGTTCGCGCAGTTCCCAGCGGCCGTGGCGGGTGATCGGCGGCGGCGGGGGGTGCCGGTCGTCGTTGACCTTGAGGGCGGTGAGGACGCCGAGGGCCACGGTGACGAGGGCGAGCGCGAGGAGGGTGAGCAGGGCGGCCCCGACGAGGAAACTGGCGGTGCCGGTTCTCATCGGCGGATCCCGATCACGCGGTGCCCGAGGTGGGCGGCGAGGCCGTGGAGCAACTCCTCGGCCTGGTCGCGGGTGAGGGGGAAGGCGAGCTGCTCGCCCGGGCCGGCGTGCACGTCGAGGTCGACGGCGAGGCGCAACTGCACGGTGGCGTCGGGGACGTGCTCGACGGCGAGGTACGGGACGGTGGTGCGCTCCACGTGGGTGGAAGCCGTCACCATCGGGATCACGACTCCCACGGCTCGTTCCTCTCCTGGTCGCGCAGCAGATCCAGGAGGTTCACGAGGGTGGCGAGGGGAGCGTGGCCGAAGTTGATCAGGATGCGGCCGTCGACGGTGCCGTGGTGGGTGGTGGCGGAGCCCCACTGGATGCCGAACCTGCGGCCGCGCTCGTGGAGTTCGCGGAGGAGTTCGGTGACCCGGGCTTCGGTGTAGTCGCGCATCCGGAGGTCGTCCGGAGCGATGGGGGTGTCGTTCACGCGGCGGCGTCCAGCTCGAACCAGACCAGCTTGCCCTTGCCACGCTTGCGCGGGTCCGCACCGAAGCGGTGGGTGAGCGAGCGGACGAGGTGCAGCCCCCGGCCCGAGAGCTCGTAGGGGTCGGCGGACGTGCGGGGTTCGGGGAGCGTGGGGCTGTCGTCCGCGACCGAGATGCGGAGGGTGCCGTTCAGAAGCAGGACGATCACCAGGGGCGCGGGGCTGCCACCGTGGCGCCAGGCGTTGACGAACAGCTCACAGAGGGCGAGTTCGGCATCGTGGATGAGGTCGTCCGGCCAGCTGGCGGAGGCGAGGACGGCGCGCAGCTCCTCGCGGGCGGCGGACCAGTCGGGCGGGTTGAAGGCACACATGGGAAACCTCCGGATGAGGCGGTGTGGTGGATTCATAGACCGGCGGAATCGTCGCCGTGAGCCAGACCAGGACGAGGCTGGTTGATGCCACGCGTGGCTGCTCTGCGGTGCGAGGGCAGCAGGCGCCTACTGCCGTGAAAACAGGCGTTACTGACGATCCGTCGGATCGACTTGAGGATGACGATAGCGCAGGAAGGTTCTAAAATTTGAACTATCGCGGGAAATTCCCTCTACGGTGGCATCAGTAGTCAGGTAGACCGGCTCACGACCGCCCGGGCAGACTTGGCCCGACCCCAGGCCCGGAAGGGAAACCATGCCGCCACGCCCCCACCCGACACTGCGCCAGCGCAGGCTTGGCACCGAGCTGCGACGAATGAGGGAGCAGGCCGGCCTCAGTGGCTCTCAACTCGCCCGCGCCCTCGGCATGAGCCCTGCCCAGGTGACACAGATGGAGACGGGGAAGATCGGCATCAGCGCGGACCGCCTACGGACGATCGCCGCAGCATGCAAGTGCGCCAACCAGCCACTCGTCGACGCACTCACCGGCCTCGTCGCGACGCGCGGCAAGGGCTGGTGGGAGGAGTATCGAGGGGTCCTACCGACCGACTTTCTCGAGGTCGCAGAGATGGAGGCCCACGCCCACAAGCTCTACACGTGGGCCACGACCTACATCCCCGGACTCCAACAGACCAGTGCCTATGCGTCCGCCGTGTTCGCACGGATCACGCCGCCGCTACCCCGTCACGACATCGACGTCAGAACGGCGTTCCGCGTACAACGCCAACACGTTGTCCGCTCCGGCAAGACCCCGTACGTCTCCTTCATTCACGAGGCCGCTCTGCGGATGCAGTTCGGCGGGCCCAAGGTCCTCGCAGACCAACTCGGCAGTCTCATCGAGGACTCCGCACAGCAGGCGCTCTCCGTGAGGGTGGTGCCGTTCGACATGGACACCTTCCCCGGCGCCGGCGAGAACATCATGTTCGCCGAAGGCCCGGTGCCAGAACTTGCGACCCTTCAGATGGACACCGCGCAGGGCGTTCTCTTCTTCGACTCCCCAGCAGACCTGGCCAGCCACCGGACAACATTCGCGCGACTGGACGCTCTCGCACTGTCGGAGGATGACTCGCGAAAGTTCATTCGATCCCTTGAGGACGAGATGAAGGGCAAGTATGAGTAAGTCTGATTGGCAGAAGTCGAGCTACAGCGGTGCATCCAACGAATGCGTCGAGGTGCGAACTGCCAACGGCCTGGTCGAACTCCGCGAGTCCGACAACGGCGACATCATCCTCCGCATCACCCCCAGCAAGTTCGCCGCCTTCCTCCAGGACGCCAAAGCCAGCGACTTCGACCACCACGCCGGGCCGCCGCCCGTCCGATAGGTTCGACCACATCCCGTGGCACGACAGGGCCCGGACCTACGCGTGAGGGAGCTCATGGCCGCCATCCACCGCACCACAATGACGCCCACCAAGCTGGAACTGCTCACCGGCTGGCTGCCGAAGCAGAGCTGGTACGCGGGCGGGCCCGACGAGCCGGAACTGGCGATCGCCGGCGGATTCCGTCTGGACGACCCGGAGGGCGCGGTCGGGATCGAGTTCATGGTCGTGGTGGACACCTCGGCGCCGGCGCCGGTGGCCTACCTGGTGCCGCTGGGCTACCGCGGTGCCGCACTGGAGGGCGCAGCCGACGAGGCCTTGATCGGCACGTCCGAGCACGGGGTGCTGGGTACCCGGTGGATCTACGACGGCGTCCATGACCCGGTGGTGATGGCGCGGTTGCGCGCACTCCTGCGCGGTGAGGCGGTGCCGCAGCACCGGACCATCAGCGACACCCCCGACCCGACCGTCGTCGTGCGCGGTACCGGACCTGCCGACGGGCTCGCCGTCCAGGTCAACCGCGCCCTGCGGCCGACGGAGGCCGCACAGAGGTCGCCCGCGGTCCTCGTCGCCGGGTGGTCCTGGCCGGACGGAACGGCCGTGCGGGGCGTACTGGCGACCCTCGCGCCGAGCTGAGCCTTCGCCGCTCCAGCGTGATCGTGGCCTTCCGCCGTATCGGCGGCTCGATCGACCAGGCCGCCTTCCCCGCCCTGCACCGGTCTACCGGGGAACGCCCGGTAGACCGGTGCAGCGCGGGAGCTCCCACGGTCGCGCCGGGCCAGGGCGTGGCCGGCGGATCCTCCCGGGCGAACGCAACTGGCATCTCGTCGGAACGCGTCTCGATGTGCGGCGGCGTCAGAGGTCGTCGCCTGCCATGGCCGTACGAGGGCGAACCGTGCGGCCGAGAGGATCAGGAGCCGTTCCGTGTCGGATGAGATCACTGAGCACCCCGTCCCCTGGCCGCCTGCCCCGATCAGCACCGAGCGGCTCGTGCTCCGCGAATCCGAGGCTCGGGACCGTACGGCCTTCATCGAGCTGTTCGCCTCGCCGGAGGTGAACACCTACCTGGGCGGCCCTCGGGCGCGTGAGGAGCTCGATCGCGCGGTGCCTGAGGTGCCGGGGCGGCGCCTTGGCCTCTTCGTGGTCGAGCTCGACGGAGCGATGATCGGCACCGTCGAACTCAACCACCGCGACGCGGAGCGTCGGAGTCAGGTCCGTCCGAACGCCGGGGAGGCCGAGCTCGGCTACCTGTTCCTGCCGGAGGCATGGGGACGCGGGTACGCCGTCGAGGCGTGCGCGGCGGTGCTCGGCTGGTTCGCCGACGCGCTTCCCGGCGAGCCGGTGGTGCTCTGCACCCAGACCGCCAACGACCGCTCGATGCGGCTCGCGGCGAAGCTGGGGTTCACCGAGGTGCAGCTGTTCGAGGCGTGGGGCGCCGAACAGTGGATGGGCGTGTGGTCCTCGGGAGCGCCGTCCGATTGAGCTCCCGGTCACACACTGCGGCGGCCCCCGCTCGACGGTGCGAGCGGGGGCCGCCGGGGCTACCGAGCGCGGGCTCAGCCGCTCCCGGGCGAGGAGGCCTGCGTGCCACGGTCCTGGAGCCAGCGCTCGCTCTGCCGCGCCCACACGCCCTGGTACTCGTCGAAGAGCGGCCGGAGCCGGTCCTGGGTGAGGTCGTCGGCGGGCGTCGAGGCGATGAGGTACTCCAACTCGGCGGCGAGACGCTGGAACCGGTACTGCGACTCCTCCATCAACACCCAGCGCGATCGCCAGTTGAAGAACGACTCGACGGCTCCCAGCAGAGTCACCACGGCCACGAGGGCGAAGCCCAGGCCGGCCCAGAAGTCCAGGTTCTGGAGGCCGAGGATGATCGTCGAGGCGGCGGACAGCAGGAGCGTCAGCACCTTCAGGGCCGAGGAGGCCAGGCGGAAGGTCTTCTTCTTCCTCCGGACGTGGAGACTGCCCTCCCGGATCCGCTCCAGGAGATGACCGGCGGTCTCCACCGGTGTCGGCCCCACGCGCCCAGACCCGCCAGGTTCCATGTCTCCCCCATCGTTGCCATGCGCGACACCCCCGCCGATCGCGACCGAAGGGTCTCACACCGCGGGACGGTACGGTCAACGGCCGGATCCGCTGCCGCTGCTCCGTGTCGAACCTGGTGATCGGTCCGGCCGCGACACCGCGGCGACCCCCCGCTCGACGTGCGAGCGGGGGGCCGCCGGGGCTACCGAGCGCGGGCGTCAGCTCTCGCTGCCGCCGCGGCGCTTGCGGGCGAGCAGGACGATCGCACCGCCGAGCAGCAGGACGCCGCCGCCGGCCGCCGCGATGGCGGGGGTGGCGTCGCTGCTACCGGTCTGGGCGAGCACCGGGCCCGGGGTGGCGGTGCTCGGGGTCGGGGTGGGCGTCCGGGTGGGGGTCGCCGTCGGGGTCGGGGACGCCGTGGGGGTGGCGGTGCGCGACGGGGTCGGCGTGGGGGTGCCCGTCTTGGTGGGGGTGGGCGTCGGGGTCGGGGTCACCGTGGGCGTGGGGGTCGGCGTGGGGGTGGGGGTGGGCGTCGGGGTCGGGGTGGGCGTCGGAGTCGGGGTCGGGGTGTGGCAGACCTCGATCGTCTTGGTCTCCGTCTTGTTCCAGTCCGCGTTCTTCGGGTCCTCGGTGGTGGTGACCACGAAGGTCGCGCTGACCGGCTTGGCGTGGTCCTTCACCGGGTACGTCCCGTGGAACTCCTTGCCGAACGGCTTCTGGTCGAGCACCTTCTCGCCGTCGACGGTCAGGCTGACGACGTTCTTGACACCGCTCGCGTCGCTGTAGTTGGTCAGATCGATGACGATCTTGTCGCAGGTCACCTGCCACGTCGGCACGTGCGCCGAGGCGCTGGTCGCCAGGGCCATGGGCAGCAGGACGGCGGCTGCCGCCGTCCCCGCCAGTGCCGCGTTCCTGATACCGATCTGCCGCCGCTGTCGCGCCATTTCGCTGTCCCCTCCGAACGGTCTTGCGCAGCAGGCTTGTTGAGTGGTTTCGCGGTTGCCCGCCACGACTGTCCGGGGGACTCTACCGGCACACCCGCACCTCCCCACAGCCCGCCGGGCGGCCGGTTTTCGACTGTCCGCCCGGCCTCGGTCGTGCGGGATCCAGCCCATCACATCCATCACCTGGAACAACACCGGTTCGGCAGACTTGAACGTATTCCGTCACAGTGGCCAAAAAGCGTTGCCCTCGGCGGTCGAATCCGACCACCGAGGGCAACACAACGGTCAACAGCCGACCGTCAGGCCTGCTTGGCCGCCCGACGCCGCGCGGCCACCACGATCGCGCCACCGGCGGCGATCACGATCGCACCGCCGATCGCCAGCGGGACGACCGGACCGGAGCCGGTGTGGGCGAGGCCGCCGCCGGTGCTGGCCTCGGCCGACGGACTGGCCGAGGCACTCGGCACCGCCGCCGACGACGGGGAGGCGGCGGCCGAGGGGCCGCCCGACGCACTCGGACTCGGCTTGCCGCCGGTCGGGGTGGACGGGCCGCCGGAGGCGCTCGGGGTCACCGAGGCGCCCGGCGTCACCGGCACGCTCGGGGTGACCGGCACGCTCGGGGTGGTGGTCGCCGACGGCGAACCGCTCGGCACCACCGGGGGTACGGTCGGCGGCTCGGTGGGCAGGCAGCCGGTGAACGGGTAGTGGTGCGTCTCCGCGCCGCCCTTGCCGGTCAGCGACTTGGCGATCACCGAACCGTTGACCGGACCGCCGCTGCCGAGGTCGAAGGCGGCGTTCGGCGCCAGCACGGTACCGGCCCAGGCGGCCTGGCCGTTCTTGACCACCTTGGTCGCGGTCGGGAAGTTCCAGAGCAGCTTGGCCCGGACGGCCCCGCCCGCCGCGCTCTGCAGCTTGTCGTCCAGGACGTACGCCTTCCTGCCCTCGTCCCACAGGTGGAAGCCCGTGGTCCTGGCGGCGGCCATGTCGTAGCCGTCACCGGTCACGGTGACGACGGTGACCGACCCGACCGGCACCTTCACGAAGACGTCGGTGGCGCCCTGGAGGGTCGCGGCACTGACGGTGAAGCTGTTGAGCACGGCGTCGGCGCTGCTCAGGTAGAGGTCCGCGCCCTTCGCCTCGACCGTGGCACCGGCGGTCCGGGGCGTGGCGGCGAGCGCGGTGGCGGCGGCGCGCAGCTTGATGAACTCGGCCTTGAAGTCGATCGGGGACGCGCCCTGGCTGATCTTGCCCTGGTGCGCGTCGACGACGGCGCCGGCGGCCTTCGAGCCGTAGACGCCGTTGCCCTTCATCACCTGGGTGCTGGGCCCGCTGATCTTGCCGGCCACGACCAGCGCGTTGCCGCCGGGCAGCGCCGCCACCTGGTCGGCGGTCAGCTCCTGGCCGACCGAGAAGCCGCCGGTGAAGTCCGCGTTGCCGCCGACCGCCACCGCGCCCTCGGCGTCCGGGGTGTGGGTGTCGTCGCCCTCGATGAACTCCCCGTAGAGGTTCGCGACTCCGAGGCTCTGGCACTGCCGGCCGGGCTCCGTCGCGTGTGCGGCGGCCGGGGCGACGAGAGCGGCCAGGGCGAGGGATCCGCCGAGCGCGAGCGCGGCGGCGGGTATGGGTGTGCGCATGTGCAGGATCTCCGCTTGCGTGCGGGGGTGGGAGAGGTCCGGAAGATGGTATGGACCAACCGCACTCTTTCGGCCGAACAAGTGATTGGTCAAGACCAATGTCCACAATGCCCGAACAGTCCCGTTCGAACGGCCCGGCCCCGCGAAGCCGCCCGGCGGACTCTCCGGACGGCAGGCCGCAGCGGCGGGCCGGCGGGTGCTCCCCCGGCACGACACCGCCCCGCGCCGCCCCACGACACCGCCCCGCGCCGCCCCGCCCCAAGATCGGCTGTAAGGCCGCCTACGATTGACCCCGTGCCTACCCCCTTCTCCCTGCTCGCCGACCGCTGGCAGCCGTCCGCCGCCATGGTCCGGCGCGCCGCGTTCGCCGCGCTGGTGATGAGCGTGGTGATCGTCGTCACCGGCGGAGCCGTCCGGCTCACCGCCTCCGGCCTCGGCTGCACCACCTGGCCCCGCTGCACCGGCGAAAGCATCACGCCGACGCCCGAAATGGGCCTCCACGGCGTCATCGAGTTCACCAACCGGATGCTCACCTACGTGCTGAGCGCGGCCGTCGGCTGGGCGATCCTGGCCGCCCGCTGCCACCGCCGGCCCTCGGCCGAGGGGGCCGCGAAGCCCTGGCGGCGCAGCCTGACCACGCTGGGCTGGGCGCAGTTCTGGCTGGTGATGAGCAACGCCGTGATCGGCGGGATCACCGTGCTGACCGGCCTCAACCCCTACACCGTCGCCGTCCACCTGATCTCCGCGATGGCCCTGGTCTGGGTCGCGCTGCTGATGTGGGAGCGGTCCCGGGAGGGCGACGGCCCGCCGAGGCCGGCGGTGGCCCGCCCGATCGTCCGGCTCTCCTACGTCCTGGTCACCGTGATCGGCCTGCTGGTCGCGGCCGGGACGCTGGTGACCGGCGCCGGGCACCACCCCGGGACGCCCAAGGACAACAAGCTGGTGCCGCGGATCCCCATCGACTACGACCGCCTCGCCCAGGTGCACGCCGACCTGGCGTTCGTCTCGGTCGGCCTGGCGATCGCGGTGGTCTTCGTCCTCGCCGCCGTGAAGGCCCCGCCGGCCGCCCGCGCCCGCGCCCGTGAGCTGCTCGTGGTGCTCCTGGTCCAGGGCGTGCTCGGCTTCGTCCAGTACTTCACCGACGTTCCGGAGCTCCTGGTCGGTGTGCACATGCTGGGCGCCACGCTCACCTGGATCGCCGTCCTGCGCATCCCGCTCGCGCTGCGGGTCCGTGCGGACGAGGACGCGCCCGTCGCGCCGCTGCCCGCCCAGGCACCGCAGACCGCCGCCGTCTGAACCCGGACGCGCGCACGCGAAGGGGGCCCCGGGATCACCCGGGGCCCCCTTCGCGTGTCCGGGGCCGGCGTCAGCCGCCGACCTGGATGCCGGCCATCCGCTTCCACTCGTACGGGCCGGTCCTCACCCGCAGGCCCAGCTCGCCCTCGAAGTCGTCGTGCAGGGTGACCCCGGCCAGCTCGGCGGCCCGGCGGCCGACGGCGTAGCTCGGGGCGACCTGATCGCCCCAGGCGCCGTCCGCGCCGACCACGACGATCCGGGTGGCGACGGCGCCGACGTACTCGACGACACCGTCGGCGCTGCCGCCGTGCTGCCGGGCGAAGGCGGTCAGGTGCTTGGCGATGCGCTTGGCGCGGCGTTCGACGCGGGCGTCCGGCGCGGCGGGGGTGGCGGTCTCTGCGCTGCTCATGCCCGCATGCTACCCATCGGTAGCGGAGCTGGCGACGGGACCGGACTGTGCACCGGGCCACATACTGGAACGGTGACCTTCCAAGGCTGGCCGGCCGAGGCCCTCGAGTTCTACGAGCACCTGGAGACCGACAACTCCAGGACCTTCTGGCAGACCCACAAGGACCGGTACGAGCACGCCGTCCGGGAGCCGATGGAACAGCTGCTCGCCGAGCTGGAGCCCGAGTTCGGGCCGGGCAAGATCTTCCGCCCCAACCGGGACGTCCGGTTCAGCGCCGACAAGTCCCCGTACAAGACGCACATCGGCGCCCATCTGGCGGCCGGCGGCTACATCCAGCTCTCCGCCGACGGCCTGGCCTGCGGCAACGGGATGTACCGGCTCGCCCCGGACCAGCTGGCACGCTACCGGGCGGCCGTCGCCGACGACGTCGGCGGCACCGAGCTGGAGCGGGTGATCGCCCGGGTCCGCCGGGCCGGCCCGCAGGTGGTCGGCCGGGACAGCCTGAAGTCCGCCCCGCGCGGGTACCCCGGGGGCCACCCCCGGATCGAGCTGCTCCGCCACAAGGGGCTGATCGCCTGGCAGGAGTGGCCGCCGGCGGCGTGGCTCGGCACCCGGGCGGCCCACGACCGGATCACCGGCTTCCTGCGGGCCTCCCAGCCCCTCCGGGACTGGCTGGACGACCGGGTGGGGCCGTCCGAACTGGCACCGCGCTGAAAACGCGGGAGGGCCCCGGTCCGAAGACCGGGGCCCCTCCCGCGTTCCAGCGGCTACTTCACGAACGGGTCCACCGCGATGACCACGAACAGCAGCGTCAGGTAGGTGATCGACCAGTGGAAGAGGCGCATCTCCTTGAGCTTCGCGCCGACCGTCCCGGCCTTGGCCCGGGCGTACAGCCCGTGCGCCTCCTTCAGCCAGGCCGCGCCCAGCAGCACCGCCGAGACGGGGTACAGCCAGCTGGTCTCGGCCAGCGGCCAGAGCGCCAGTGAAACGGCGACCATGACCCAGGAGTAGATGACGATCTGCTTGGCGACCGCCAGGTTGCCCTTGACCACCGGGAGCATCGGCACGCCGGCACGCTCGTAGTCCTCGCGCACCTTCATCGACAGCGGCCAGTAGTGCGGCGGCGTCCAGAAGAAGATGACCAGGAAGAGCACCAGCGCCGACCAGGAGACCGAGTTGGTGACCGCCGCCCAGCCGACGAAGACCGGCATGCAGCCGGCGATCCCGCCCCAGACGATGTTCTGCGCGGTGCGCCGCTTCAGCCCCAGCGTGTAGACGAACACGTAGAAGAGCAGAGCCGACAGCGCGAGCAGTGAGGAGAGCGCGTTGACCAGGTAGCCCAGCCAGAGGGTGGAGGCCACCGCCAGTGCGATGCCGAAGACCAGCGCCTCGCGCGGCGACACCATCCCGGTGACGAGCGGCCGCCGCTCGGTGCGTGACATCACCGCGTCGATGTCGCGGTCGATGTACATGTTGAGGGCGTTGGCGCCGCCGGCCGACAGGTAGCCGCCGACGACCACCTCCAGTACCAGCAGCGGATCCGGAACACCGCGCTGCGCCAGGAACATCACCGGCACGGTGGTGATCAGCAGCAGCTCGATGATCCGGGGCTTGGTCAGGGCGACGAATGCGCCGACACGGGCCCCGAACGGCCGGTGCGCAGGCGTCGCCCCGGTGACCCCGGCGGGACGGGATTCGACGGCGGTCACTAACACCCCAACTGAAGATGAATCCTCGCAGGCGTCCACCGGAACGAAGTTCCCGAATCGTCCGCTCTGCGCGTACCACGCCACCTTAGACGCTCCATATCTCCCCACCGGCTCCGGGGTCCCCCGGCGGGGCGGAACGCACACCCCTGGGTGAACCCCTGGCCGAACACACGAAGCCGACCTGCTGCGATGCCCGTCCCCCGTCCTGACCATCGGGCGGGCAGACCCCACGAAACCAGGAGAGCCTGGGACAAAAGCACCTCTCGAACTCTCGTGGGAATCGCCATACCGAAATCCCGGTTGTCTCAGCACGGAGGGTGAGCCACGACACGGACGGTAGGCTCGCACCGAGAAGCGGGATCTACCCTCCGTGACCGGCACCACCCAATGTCCGGCCCCAGCGACGTGGCCGACCCGGTCCCCTTCACGGGGTCACTCTTCACAATGGAAGGAGCCCTGAGACAGGGTGAGCACGACGCCGACGAATACATTCGAGTGGTCCGAGCTGGACGAGCGGACGGTGGACACCGCCCGCGTCCTGGCCATGGACGCGGTCCAGAAGGTCGGCAACGGACACCCCGGGACGGCCATGTCGCTGGCCCCGGCGGCGTACCTGATCTTCCAGCGCTTCCTGCGCCACGACCCGACCGACCCGGCCTGGGTCGGCCGCGACCGGTTCGTTCTCTCTCCCGGGCACACGAGCCTGACGCTCTACACCCAGCTCTACTTCTCGGGCTACGGCCTGGAGCTGGACGACCTCAAGGCCTTCCGGGTCGCCGGCAGCCGCACCCCGGGTCACCCCGAGCACGGCCACACCGCTGGGGTCGAGACCACCACCGGCCCGCTCGGCCAGGGCATCGGCAACGCCGTGGGCATGGCGATGGCCGCCCGTTTCGAGCGCGGCCTGTTCGACCCGGACGCCCCCGCCGGCGAGTCGCCGTTCGACCACACCATCTGGGCCATCGTCTCCGACGGCGACCTGGAGGAGGGCATCTCCGCCGAGGCGTCCTCGCTGGCCGGCCACCAGAAGCTGGGCAACCTGGTCGCGCTCTACGACGACAACCACATCTCGATCGAGGGCGACACCGAGACGGCCTTCTCCGAGGACGTGCTCAAGCGCTACGAGGCGTACGGCTGGCACGTCCAGCGAGTCACCCCGAAGTCCAACGGCGACATCGACGTGGCCGCGCTGGCCGAGGCGCTGGCCGCGGCCAAGGCCGAGACCTCCCGCCCGTCGATGATCGCGATGCGCACGATCATCGCCTGGCCGGCCCCGGACGCGCAGAACACCGCCAAGGCGCACGGCTCCGCGCTCGGCGCCGCCGAGATCGCCGCCACCAAGAAGGTCCTGGGCTTCGACCCGGAGAAGACCTTCGAGGTCAGCGAGAAGGTCATCGAGCACGCCCGCCTGGTCATCAGGCGCGGCAAGGCCGCCCGCGACGAGTGGCAGCGGTCCTTCGACGCCTGGCGCGCCGCGAACCCGCAGCGCGCCGGCGAGTTCGACCGCATCCAGGCCGGCGAGCTCCCCGAGGCCTGGAAGAAGGCCGTCCCGGTCTTCGCGGCCGGCAAGGACGTCGCCACCCGCAAGGCCTCCGGTGAGACCCTCAAGGCGCTCGGCGCGGTGATCCCGGAGCTGTGGGGCGGCTCGGCCGACCTCGCGGAGTCCAACCTCACCACCATCGACGAGGACAGCTCCTTCCTCCCCGAGGGCAACCCGCTGAAGTCGGCCGGCCCCTACGGCCGGACGATCCACTTCGGCATCCGCGAGCACGCCATGGGCTCGACCATGAACGGCATCGCCCTGCACGGCGGGACGCGGGTCTTCGGCGGCACCTTCCTGGTCTTCGCCGACTACATGCGCCCGGCCGTCCGCCTGGCCGCGCTGATGAAGCTGCCGGTCACCTACGTCTGGACGCACGACTCGATCGGCCTCGGCGAGGACGGCCCGACCCACCAGCCGGTCGAGCACCTGGCCTCGCTGCGCGCCATCCCGGGTCTGACCATGGTCCGCCCGGCCGACGCCAACGAGACGGCCGTCGCCTGGCGCACCGTCATCGAGCGGCACAGCAGCCACCCGGGCCCGGTCGGTCTGGCGCTCACCCGCCAGAACGTCCCGACCTTCGACCGCGAGGTCTTCGGCTCCGCCGAGGGCACCGCGAAGGGCGGCTACGTCCTGGCCGAGGCCTCCAACGGCGACCCGCAGCTGATCCTGCTCGCCACCGGCTCCGAGGTCCAGCTGGCCGTCCAGGCCCGCGAGATCCTGGAGGCCGAGGGCACCGCGACCCGCGTGGTCTCGCTGCCGTCCTTCGAGTGGTTCCAGGAGCAGGACCAGGCCTACCGCGACAGCGTGCTGCCGCCGTCGGTCAAGGCCCGCGTCTCGGTCGAGGCCGGCATCGCCCAGGGCTGGCGCGAGCTGGTCGGCGACCACGGCCGGATCGTCTCGCTGGAGCACTTCGGCGCCTCCGCCGACTACAAGGTGCTCTTCGAGGAGTTCGGTCTGACCACCGAGCGGGTCGTCGCCGAGGCCCACAACGCGCTGCGCTCGCTCGAAGCCGTCAACCGCTAGCACCACCGGGCCGCGTGCCCGCCCGCACAGCGGGTACGCGGCCCGTCTGACGACCCCACAGACATTGAAGACAGAAGAAGAAGGACTGAGCACCATGACTGACGCACTGAAGCGCCTCAGCGACGAAGGCGTAGCGATCTGGCTGGACGACCTCAGCCGCAAGCGGCTGAACACCGGCAACCTCGCCGAGCTGGTGCAGAACAAGCACGTGGTGGGCGTGACCACCAACCCGACCATCTTCCAGAAGGCCATCGGCGGCGGGGACTCCTCCTACGACGGCCAGCTGCGTGACCTCGCCGTCCGCAAGGTCACCACCGACGAAGCCATCCGCATGATCACCACCTCGGACGTGCGCGACGCCGCCGACGTGCTGCGCCCGGTCTACGACGCCTCCAACGGCCGCGACGGCCGGGTCTCCATCGAGGTCGACCCGCGCCTGGCCCACGAGACGGCCGCCACCATCGCCGAGGCCAAGCAGCTCTGGTGGCTCGTCGACCGCCCGAACGTCCTCATCAAGATCCCCGCCACCAAGGCCGGCCTGCCCGCGATCGCCGAGGTCGTCGGCAAGGGCATCAGCGTCAACGTCACGCTGATCTTCTCGCTGGAGCGCTACCGCGCGGTGATCGACGCCTACCTGACCGGTCTGGAGACCGCCAAGGCCAAGGGCCTGGACCTCTCGCAGATCGAGTCGGTCGCCTCCTTCTTCGTCTCCCGCGTGGACACCGAGATCGACAAGCGTCTCGACAAGATCGGCGGCGACGCCAAGCAGCTGCGCTCCAAGGCCGCCCTGGCCAACGCCCGCCTGGCCTACCAGGCGTACGAGGAGATCTTCGGCAGCGTCGACGGCAAGACCGCCGGCAGCGCCCGCTGGAAGGCCCTGGAGGCCGCCGGCGCCAAGCCGCAGCGCCCGCTCTGGGCCTCCACCGGTGTCAAGGACCCGGCCCTGCCGGACACCCTGTACGTCACCGAGCTGATCGCCCCCGGCACCGTCAACACCATGCCCGAGGCCACCCTGGAGGCCACCGGCGACCACGGCGTGATCACCGGCGGCACCATCGTCCCCAACTACGCCGACGCCAAGGCCGTGATGGACGCCATCGCCGCCGCCGGCGTGGACTACGACGACGTCGTCCAGGTGCTGGAGGACGAGGGCGTCGAGAAGTTCGAGCAGTCCTGGATCGAGCTGCTCGACACCGTCACCGCCTCGCTCGCCTCCTTCGCCGACGAGAAGTGACCCCTGCTCACAGCCAGCGCACGAAAGCGGAGCACATCAAGTGAGCACTGACTTCCCTGAGTTGACGTCGGACTCGGACGCGAGCGACTCTCCCCCCGCTCCCGTCAACCCGCTTCGTGACCCCACCGACCGGCGGCTCCCGCGTATCGCGGGGCCGTCCGGCCTGGTCATCTTCGGGGTCACCGGTGACCTGTCCCGCAAGAAGCTGATGCCGGCCATCTACGACCTGGCCAACCGCGGCCTGCTGCCGCCGGGCTTCTCGCTCGTCGGCTTCGCCCGCCGCGAGTGGAAGGACGAGGACTTCGCCCAGGAGGTCCACGACGCGGTCAAGGAACACGCCCGGACGCCCTTCCGTGAGGAGGTGTGGCAGCAGCTCGCCAAGGGCATGCGCTTCGTCCACGGCACCTTCGACGACGACGACGCCTTCGACAAGCTCCGCGAGACCATCGTGGAACTCGACAAGGCCCAGGGCACCGGCGGCAACTTCGCCTTCTACCTCTCGGTACCGCCGAAGTTCTTCCCGACCGTCGTCCAGCAGCTGAAGAAGCACGGCCTGGCCGACCCGCCGCAGGGCTCCTGGCGGCGCGCCGTCATCGAGAAGCCCTTCGGTCACGACCTGGAGAGCGCCCAGGAGCTGAACCGGATCGTCCACGAGGTCTTCCCGCGGGACGAGGTCTTCCGGATCGACCACTACCTGGGCAAGGAGACCGTCCAGAACATCCTGGCGCTGCGGTTCGCCAACCAGATGTTCGAGCCGATCTGGAACCGGTCGTACGTCGACCACGTGCAGATCACCATGGCCGAGGACATCGGCATCGGCGGCCGGGCCGGCTACTACGACGGCATCGGCTCAGCCCGGGACGTCATCCAGAACCACCTGCTCCAGCTCATGGCACTCACCGCCATCGAGGAGCCGGCGTCGTTCCACCCCAAGGCGCTGGTGGCCGAGAAGCTCAAGGTGCTCAGCGCCGTCAAGCTCCCGGCCGACCTCGGCAAGCACACCGTGCGCGGCCAGTACGCGTCCGGCTGGCAGGGCGGCGAGGAGGTCGGCGGCTACCTCGACGAGGACGGCATCAACCCGGACTCCAAGACCGACACCTACGCGGCCATCAAGCTGGAGATCAACAACCGCCGCTGGGCGGGCGTGCCGTTCTACCTGCGCACCGGCAAGCGGCTCGGCCGCCGGGTCACCGAGATCGCGGTGGTCTTCCAGCGCGCCCCGTACCTGCCGTTCGACTCCTACGCGACCGAGGAGCTGGGGCAGAACGCCCTGGTCATCCGGGTCCAGCCGGACGAGGGCGTGACGGTGCGGTTCGGCTCCAAGGTGCCGGGCACCTCCTTCGAGGTCCGGGACGTCACGATGGACTTCGCCTACGGCGAATCCTTCACCGAGTCCAGCCCGGAGGCCTACGAGCGGCTCATCCTCGACGTGCTGCTCGGCGACGCCAACCTGTTCCCGCGCCACCAGGAGGTCGAACTCTCCTGGCAGATTCTCGACCCGATCGAGAAGTACTGGGACACCCACGGCAAGCCCGCCCAGTACCCGGCAGGGACCTGGGGCCCGGTCGAGGCCGACGAGATGCTCGCACGAGACGGCAGGAGCTGGCGCCGGCCATGAAGATCGACCTCACGGACACCACGTCCAGCAAGATCAACGCGACGCTGATGGAGGCGCGCCGGGCCAGCGGCTCCACCGCCGCCGGCATGGTGCTCACCCTGGTGATCGTGACCGACGAGGGCAGCGCCTACGACGCCCTCAAGGCCGCCAACGACGCCTCCCGCGAGCACCCCTCGCGCACCCTGGCGGTCATCAAGCGCGCCGGGCGCTCGCCCCGGGCCCGGGCCGAGACCCGCCTGGACGCCGAGGTCCTGGTCGGCACCGACGCCGGCTCCGGCGAGACGGTCGTCCTGCGCATGCACGGCGAGCTCGCCGCGCACGCCCAGTCGGTCGTCCTGCCGCTGCTGCTGCCGGACGCTCCGGTGGTGGTCTGGTGGCCCGAGAACGCGCCGCTGCACCCGGCGCAGGACCCACTGGGCTCGATCGCCCAGCGCCGGATCACCGACGCGGTCACCGCCGAGTCCCCGGTGGGCCAGCTCGCCCAGCGGGCCCAGAGCTACACCCCGGGCGACACCGACCTGGCCTGGACCAGGATCACCGGATGGCGCTCGATGCTGGCCGCCGCGCTGGACCAGCGGCCCTCCCAGGTCACCGCCGCGGTGGTGGAGGGCGAGTCGTACAACCCCAGCGTCGAGCTGCTCGGCCTCTGGCTGCACAACCGGCTGCACGTGCCGGTCGAGCGGGTCGTCACCGGCGGCCCAGGCATCACCGCGGTGCACCTGCGCACCAAGGACGGGGACATCACCCTGGACCGCCCGGACGGCCTGATGGGCACGCTCTCCATGCCCGGCTCGCCGGACCGCCAGGTGGCGCTGAAGCGCCGCGAGACGTCCGAGCTGATCGCGGAGGAGCTGCGCCGGCTCGACCCGGACGACATCTACGCGACGGCCGTCCGCACGCCCGTCGAGCGGCTGCACGAGCCGGCCAACGCCGAGACGGTGGCGGCCGAGAAGGCCGCCAAGGCGGTGGTCTCCGAGGCCGCGGTGGCCAACCCGACCCGGGTGACCGCCAAGGTCCTGGAGACGCCGGAGGAGGCCGGCGAGGCCGGGGAGGCCGCCCCGGCGAAGAAGGCTCCGGCCAAGCGCGCCGCCAAGAAGGCGGGCTCGTGACGGCCTCGACCCCGCAGCTGGTCGTCCACCGGGACAAGGAGCTGATGGCCCAGGCGGCCGCGGCCCGGCTGATCACCCGGATCGTGGACGCCCAGGCCGCCCGCGGCACCGCCTCGGTGGTGCTCACCGGCGGACGCAACGGCAACGCCCTGCTGGCCGCCATCGCCGCCTCCCCGGCCAGGGACGCGGTCGACTGGGCCCGGCTCGACCTCTGGTGGGGCGACGAGCGCTTCGTGCCCGCCGCGAGCACCGAGCGCAACGCCGTCCAGGCCCGGGCGGAGCTGCTCGACGCCGTCCCGCTCGACCCGGCCCGGGTGCACGAGATGCCCGCCTCGGACGGCGTGGACGGCTCGGACGTCGAGGCCGCGGCCGCCCGCTACGCCGAGGAGTTGGCCAAGGCCGCCGGACCGGGGGACCGCCTCGGCGTGCCCGCCTTCGACGTGCTGCTGCTCGGCGTCGGCCCGGACACCCACGTCGCCTCGCTCTTCCCCGAGCACCCGGGCGTGCGGGAGACGGCGCTGACGGTGGTCGGCGTGCGCGGTGCGCCCAAGCCCCCGCCGAACCGGATCTCGCTCACCCTCCCGGCCATCCGGGCGGCCCGCGAGGTCTGGCTGCTGGCGGCCGGCGAGGACAAGGCGGGCGCCGTCGCACTGGCGCTGTCCGGCCCGGGCGAGCTCCAGGCACCCGCCTCGGGCGCCCACGGGCGGAGCCGGACGCTGTGGCTGCTGGACCGCGCCGCAGCGGCTCAGCTCCCGCCGCAGCTGTACCCGCCGGCCTCGGCCTGACCGCATGACGAAGGGCGCCACCGTTCTCCACGGTGGCGCCCTTCGGCGTTGGTCAGGTGCTCAGATCTCACCGCGCAGCTTGGCCAGCGCCTCGGCGAGGATCGCCTCGCCGTCGGCGTCGGTGCGCCGCTCACGGACGTAGGCGAGGTGGGTCTTGTAGGGCTCGTTGCGCGAGGGGGCCGGCGGGTTGTGCTCGTCCTGGCCGGCCGGAAACCCACACCGCGGGCAGTCCCAGGTGTCCGGGATGACCGCCTCCGCGGCGAAGCTGGGACGGGTCTCGTGCTTGTTGGCACACCAGAAGGAGATCCGGTTACGGGGGGCGGATTCGCCGCGCTCCGCCTCGCCCATCGGGCCGGCTCCGACCCTGCTGCCACGGATGGCGTTGCCACTTGCCACGGTCTGACTCCCTGCGTGCTGGTACGCCGACCCGCCGCGGTGCGCGTCGGTGGCGAAAGTCGTCCTAGTGTAAGCAGGAGTTAAGGATGCACCGCCACCGACTCCGCCCCGGACCGTTCCAGCATAGGCCGCGGGGCGACAGGGCGTCAGAGATACGTCAGCTCTTGTACTTGAGCACCAGGCCGAGCACGATGATGCACGCGAACCAGCCGACGGCGACGATGACCGTGATGCGGTCCAGGTTGCGCTCGGCCACGGCCGAGCCGCCGCCGGTGGACATCGCGCCGCCGCCGAACATGTCGGACAGACCGCCGCCCTTCCCCTTGTGCAGCAGCACCAGGAGGATCATCAGCAGGCTGAAGATGATCAGGGCAATCGAGAACCCGAGAACCACGGCGGGACCAACTCTCTCGTATCTTCGGCGAAGGGGCCGGGCCGCCACGATGCGGTCCGGCCCCAAAGCCTACGTTGCTGCGGCGGCGTTAGCCTACTGCCTGGTCACGGTACCGCACGATCTTGACGAACTCGTCGGCGTCCAGGGAGGCACCGCCGATCAGGCCGCCGTCGACGTCGGGCTTGGCCATCAGGCCGGCCGCGCTGGAGGACTTGACCGAACCGCCGTACAGCACGCGGACCTTCTCGGCCAGCGGGGCGTCGTACAGCTCGGCGATCCGCTTGCGGATGGCCGCGCAGACCTCCTGGGCGTCCTCGGGGGTCGCCACCTCGCCGGTGCCGATCGCCCAGACCGGCTCGTACGCGACCACGACGGACTCGGCCTGGTCGGCCGGGACGTCCTGCAGGGCCCCGTCGAGCTGGGCCAGGGTGTACTCGACGTGGGTGCCGGCCTTGCGGATCTCCAGCGGCTCGCCGATGCAGAGGATCGGGGTGATCCCGCTGCGGTAGGCGGCCTTGACCTTGGCGTTGACGATCTCCTCGTTCTCGCCGTGGTACTGGCGGCGCTCCGAGTGACCGATCACCGCGTAGGTGCACTTCAGCTTGGACAGCATCGGGCCGGAGATCTCGCCGGTGTAGGCACCGGAGTCGTGCCGCGAGATGTCCTGCGAGCCGTACTTGATCTTCAGCTTGTCGCCGTCGACCAGGGTCTGCACCGAACGCAGGTCGGTGAACGGCACCAGAACGGCGACCTCGACCGACTCGTAGTCCTTGTCGGCCAGCGCGAAGGCCAGCTTCTGGGTGTGCTGGATGGCCTCAAGGTGGTTGAGGTTCATCTTCCAGTTGCCCGCCATCAGCGGGAGACGCTCAGTCATTGCCTCAGCCTTCCAGGGCGGCGAGACCGGGGAGCGTCTTGCCCTCCAGGTACTCAAGGCTGGCGCCACCGCCGGTCGAGATGTGCCCGAACTTCGTCTCGTCGAAGCCCAGGATGCGGACGGCCGCGGCGGAGTCGCCGCCACCGACCACGGTGAACGCGTCGCTGTCGAGCAGGGCCTGCGCGACGGCCTTGGTGCCCTCGGCGAAGGTCGGGTGCTCGAAGACACCGACCGGGCCGTTCCAGAACACCGTCCTGGCGTCGGCCAGCTTCGCCGCGAACAGCTCCCGCGTCTTCGGGCCGATGTCCAGGCCCTCCTTGTCCGCGGGGATCTTGTCGGCGTCGACGACCGCGAAGTCCTCGACCGGCTTGTGGGTCTTGGTGTCGGGGAACGACGCGGAGACCGCGATGTCCACCGGCAGCACGAACTCCACGCCGTTCGCCTTCGCCCGCTCCAGGTACTCCAGGACGACCGGGATCTGGTCCTTCTGCAGCAGCGAGATGCCGACCTCGTGGCCCAGGGCCGCGAGGAAGGTGTACGCCATGCCGCCGCCGATGAGGATGCGGTCGGCCTTGCCGAGCAGGTTGTCGATCACGCCGACCTTGTCGGACACCTTGGAGCCGCCGAGCACGACCACGTACGGACGCTCGACCTCCTCGGTGAGGCGCTTGAGCACGTCCACCTCGGCGGCGATCAGGTCACCGACGGCGTGTGGCAGGCGGGCCGGCAGGTCGTACACCGAGGCGTGCTTGCGGTGCACCGCACCGAAGCCGTCGCCCACGTACAGCTCCGCCAACTCGGCCAGCTCGTCGGCGAAGGCGCCGCGCTCGGCGTCGTCCTTGCTGGTCTCACCGGCGTTGAAGCGCAGGTTCTCGAGCAGCGTGACCTCGCCGTCGGCCAGGGCGGCGACGGTGGCCTTCGCGCTCTCGCCCACGGTGTCGGTCGCGAACGAGACCGGCGTGCCGAGGATCTCGCCGAGGCGGACGGCCACCGGCGCGAGGGAGAACTGCGGGTCGGGCTCGCCCTTCGGGCGGCCGAGGTGGGAGGCGACGACGACCTTCGCACCGCGCTCGACGAGCTTGGCGATGGTCGGGGCGACGGCGCGGATCCGGCCGTCGTCGGTGATCGTGCCGTCGGACAGCGGGACGTTCAGGTCGGCGCGGACGAACACGCGCTTGCCGGCGACGTCGAGGTCTTCGATGGTCTTCACGGTCTTCGGTCTCCTGGGGAGATGGTTGCGCTGTTGGCAGCGGCACAACGGCGGGCCGCCTGGGAGTTGAGGTTGAGGGTGCGCAGACGGAGGGCCCGGACGGCGTGCACAGTGTCCGGGCCCTCCCCCCTACTTCACGTCAGCTCCCGCTGCGTCAGAGCTGGCCGCCGACGAGGGTGGTCAGGTTGACGAGGCGGTTCGAGTAGCCCCACTCGTTGTCGTACCAGCCGAAGACCTTGACCTGGTTGCCCTGGACCATGGTCATCAGCGAGTCGAAGATCGTGGAGAACGGCGAGTTCACGATGTCGGAGGAGACGATCGGGTCCTCGGTGTACTGCAGGATGCCCTTGAGGGAGCCCTCGGACGCCTTCTGGAAGGCCGCGTTGACCTCCTCGACGGTGACCTCACGCTCAAGGGTGACGACCAGGTCGGTGATCGAACCGGTCGGGACCGGGACGCGCAGCGAGGTGCCGTCCAGCTTGCCCTTCAGCTCCGGCAGGACCAGCGCGGTGGCCTTGGCGGCACCGGTGGAGGTCGGGATGATGTTGAGGGCCGCGGCGCGGGCGCGACGCAGGTCCTTGTGCGGGAAGTCCAGGGTGACCTGGTCGTTGGTGTACGCGTGCACCGTGGTCATCAGACCCTTGACGATGCCGAAGTTCTCGTTCAGCACCTTGGCCAGCGGCGCCACGCAGTTCGTGGTGCAGGAGGCGTTGGAGATGACGGTGTGCTTCGCGGCGTCGTACTTCTCGTCGTTGACGCCCATGACGATGGTGACGTCCTCGTCGGTGGCGGGCGCCGAGATGATGACCTTCTTGGCACCGGCGGTGACGTGCTTCTTGGCCGCCTCGGCCTTGGTGAAGATGCCGGTGGACTCGATCACGATGTCCACGCCCAGCTCGCCCCAGGGGAGGCTGGCCGGGTCACGCTCGGCGATGACCTTGAAGGTCTTGCCGTCGACGGTGATGCTGTTCTCGGTGTGCGAGACCTCGCCCGGGAAGGTGCCCAGGATGGAGTCGTACTTGAGCAGGTGCGCCAGGGTCTTGGTGTCGGTCAGGTCGTTGACACCGACGATCTCGATGTCCGCGCCCTGAGCCTTGACCGCACGGAAGAAGTTGCGGCCGATGCGGCCGAATCCGTTGATGCCTACCCGGATCGTCACGAACCGATCTCCTCGTTAGGTACGCCGGAGCTATGCCGACGGGGTGGAATTTGGGAGGTCCCCGACCGCCTATGACCCTACCTCTCCGAGGCCTGAGAGGGCACATCAGCCCGGGTCGGACGCCTTGGCGTGGCGTGTCAAGAGGTCACCAGCAGGGCTTGTGTCCTTGCCCTCGGGGCCAGTTGCCCACGGCTCCCGGAAGCGGAGCCGGAACCACCCCGCACCGGCGTCCGGAAACGGAACAGCCGGTGCCCGGAATCCGGACACCGGCTGCCTCACCCGTCACTGGGTGTGATCGCTAGTTGAGCGCCATCTCGTCGGTCAGGTTGGCCTCGGTGCTGGGCAGACCCAGCTCGGAAGCGCGCTTGTCGGCCATCGCCAGCAGCCGGCGGATCCGGCCTGCCACCGCGTCCTTGGTCAGCGGCGGGTCGGCCAGGGCGCCCAGCTCCTCCAGCGAGGCCTGCTTGTGCTGCATCCGCAACTGACCGGCGGCAGCCAGGTGGTCGGGCACCTCCTCGCCGAGGATCTCCAGTGCGCGCTGCACCCGTGCGCCGGCCGCGACGGCGGCCCGGGCCGAGCGCCGCAGGTTGGCGTCGTCGAAGTTGGCCAGCCGGTTGGCGGTCGCCCGCACCTCGCGCCGCATCCGGCGCTCCTCCCAGGCCAGCACCGACTCGTGGGCGCCCAGGCGGGTCAGCAGCGCGCCGATGGCGTCGCCGTCGCGGATCACCACCCGGTCCACCCCGCGCACCTCGCGGGCCTTGGCCGGGATGCCGAGCCGGCGGGCCGCGCCGACCAGGGCGAGGGCCGCCTCTGAGCCGGGGCAGGTGATCTCCAGCGAGGAGGAGCGGCCGGGCTCGGTGAGCGAACCGTGGGCCAGGAAGGCGCCCCGCCAGGCCGCCTCGGCGTCGCAGGTCGCCCCGGAGACGACGGCCGGGGGCAGGCCGCGGATCGGCCGGCCCCGGCCGTCCACCAGACCGGTCTGCCGCGCCAGCAGCTCGCCGTCCTTGACCACCCGCACCACGTAGCGGCTGCCGCGCCGCAGACCGCCGGGCGCCATCACCACCAGGTCAGAGGAGTGTCCGAAAATCTCCAGGAGGTCCTTGCGCAGGCGTCGTGCCGCCGCCCCGGTGTCCAGCTCCGCCTCGATCACGATGCGGCCGCTCACGATGTGCAGCCCGCCCGCGAATCGCAGGATCGCCGAGACCTCCGCCTTGCGGCAGCAGGCCCGGGTGACCGGGAGCCGGCTGATTTCGTCCTTCACCGCTGGAGTCATCGCCATGGCCCGATCCTTCCATGTGTCCGGAAAATCCGGTCGTACGCGGCTGCCAAGAGCTCCGGGTCGTGTCGCGGCGTGCCGTCGGTACGGGCGACCCGGCCGAGCACCAGGGCAGCGCCCATCCGCTCCGCGGCCTTCTCCAGGCCGGCCAGGTCCGCCTGGCCGAAGGCGCCGCCGGTGACGGCGCGCTCGTCCACCAGGATCGCATCCACCGCGAGCGCGGGGGCGTGATCGGCGATGACCTCCAGGTGGCGTTGCGGGGTGAAACCTTCCGTCTCGCCGGGCTGGGGGGCCAGGTTCAGGGTGAGCAGGCGGCGGGCGCGGGTCTCGGTGAGCGCCTCGGCGAGCTCGGGCACCAGCAGGTGCGGCAGCACGCTGGTGAACCAGGAGCCGGGCCCGAGCACCACCCAGTCCGCCTCCCGGACGGCCGTGACGGCCTCCGGAACGGCCGGCGGCCCGTCCGGCAGCAGCCGGATGGACTGCACGGTGCCGGGCGTCACCGCGACGCTGGCCTGGCCCCGGACGGCGGACAGCTCCGCCGGGCTGGCCGGGTCGTGGCCGCGCACGACCGCCTCGATGTCCAGCGGCACCGCCGACATCGGCAGCACCCGGCCCTGGACGTTCAGCAGCCGGCCCACCCAGTCCAGGGCGGCGACCGGGTCCCCCAGCTTCTCCCAGAGCGCGACGATCAGCAGGTTGCCGACGGCGTGGCCGCCCAGCTCGCCGGTGCCGGTGAAGCGCTGCTGGATCACCTCGGACCAGGTCCGGCCCCAGTCGTCGTCACCGCAGAGCGCGGCCAGCGCCTTGCGGAGGTCGCCCGGGGGCAGCACCCCGAGCTCCTCGCGCAGCCGGCCGCTGGAGCCGCCGTCGTCGGCGACGGTGACCACGGCGGTGAGGTCGGTGGTGAGCCGGCGCAGCGCGGAGAGCGAGGCCGAGAGGCCCTGGCCGCCGCCCAGGGCGGCGATCCTGGGCGCGTGGTTGCTGCGGGGTGCCTGGTTGGTACGGGCCGGGCTGGTGCGGACCTGGCCGGTCCGCGGCCGGCTGGGCGTCGCGCCGCGCGACGGGGCCCCCAGCCGGTCGGCGGTCTTGTTCTGAAGCTGCCGCCCGGGCACGTATCCCGTCACACCCACCTCGCGTTCCTCTTGCCCGCCGCCGGCCTCCACCGGCGGCCCGGCAGGGGTGAGGCGGCTACTCCCGTCCCATGTCACGGTGGACGAGCACCGTTTCGACTCCGTCCGCGATGAGACGCTTCGTCAGCCGCTCGGACATCGCGACGCTGCGGTGCTTGCCACCGGTGCAGCCTACGGCAAGGGTCATATAACGCTTCCCCTCGCGGCGGTACCCCTCGGTGATGATGCGCAGCAGCTCGGCGTAGCCGTTGAGGAACTCGTTGGCGCCGGGCTGCTGGAACACGTAGTCGGCGACGTCGGAGTCGGTGCCGGTCCGGGCGCGCAGCTCGGGCACCCAGTGCGGATTCGGCAGGAAGCGACAGTCCACCACGAGGTCGGCGTCCACCGGCAGGCCGTACTTGAAGCCGAAGGACATCACGGTGGCGCGCAGCTCGGGCTCGTCGTGGTCGGCGAACTGGGCGTCGAGCTTGGCCCGCAGCTGGTGGACGTTGAGGTTGGAGGTGTCGATCACCAGGTCGGCCTCGCCGCGCAGCTCGCGCAGGAGGTCGCGCTCCTGGGCGATGCCGTCCACGATCCGGCCGTCGGCCTGGAGCGGGTGCGGGCGGCGCACGCTCTCGAAGCGGCGCACCAGGGCGTCGTCGGAGGACTCCAGGAAGACCACGCTCAGCCGGACGCCGCGCTTCTCCAGCTCGTCGAGCGAGGTGAGCAGATCGTCGAAGAACTGGCGGCCGCGGACGTCCACCACGGCGCCGATCCTGGCCACGTTGCCCTGGGAGCGGGCGCCGAGGTCCACCATGGTCGGAATGAGGGCCGGCGGCAGGTTGTCGACCACGAACCAGCCCAGGTCCTCCAGGCACTTGGCCGCGGTCGAGCGGCCGGCTCCGGACATGCCGGAGATGATCACCAGCTCCGGGACGTTCTCTCCCCCGGCCTGCGGCCGGGCGGTGCCGCCATCGTCGGACATCGTCACTTCGGTTCCCCGCTCTCGGTGGTTCTGCTGTGGAGAACGCGCGCGGCGCGGCCACGCTTCCCCGACTCACTCGGGCGAGTGAGCGCGGGACGCGCCGGCTGACGGGCGGCGTCGGCCGTCATGGCGTCTCCTGGAATGGTGCGGTCTGGGGCGCTGCGTCGGCGGCGGTGCCGGCTGCCGGGCCGGCCACGTCGGCGCTGTCATCGATGATCTCGCCGGTGGCGGTGTTCACGGCGAGTGCCGCGGGTGGACGGGACGACAACGCTGCCGCAACAGTCTCCGCCGTCCGGCGTCCGATGCCGGGTACGGCGCAGAGTTCGTCGACGGTGGCCGCGCGGAGCTTCTTCAGCGAGCCGAAGTGCTTCAGCAGGGCCTGGCGGCGAGTCTCGCCGAGGCCCGGGACGGAGTCCAGCTCCCCGGCGGTGAGTCGCTTGGAACGCTTGCTGCGCTGGTAGGTGATCGCGAACCGGTGCGCCTCGTCGCGGACCCGCTGGAGCAGGTAGAGGCCTTCGCTGCTGCGTGGCAGGACCACCGGGTCGTCCTCGCCGGGCAGCCAGACCTCCTCCAGCCGCTTGGCCAGGCCGCAGAGGGCGACGTCGTCGATGCCGAGCTCGTCCAGGGCGCGTTTGGCGGCGGCGACCTGCGGCTGGCCGCCGTCGACGACCAACAGCTGTGGCGGGTAGGCGAAGCGGCGCGGGCGGCCCGTCTCCGGGTCCACCGGGCCGGCGGCGCCGTGGGGCTCGGAGGCGGCGTGGTCCTCGGGTGCACCGGGGTCGTCGGCCTCGGGAACGGCCCACTCCCCGGTCTGCTCGCGCTCCCGGAGGTAGCGGCGGAACCGGCGGCCGATCACCTCGTGCATCGAGCGGACGTCGTCCTGGCCCTCGAAGCCCTTGATCTGGAACCGGCGGTACTCGCTCTTGCGGGCCAGGCCGTCCTCGAAGACCACCATCGAGGCGACCACGTCCTCGCCCTGCAGGTGGGAGATGTCGAAGCACTCGATCCGCAGCGGGACGGAGTCCAGCTCCAGCGCGTCGGCGATCTCCTGCAGGGCGCGGCTGCGGGTGGTGAGGTCGGAGGCGCGCTTGGTCTTGTGCAGCGCCAGCGCCTGCTGGGCGTTGCGCTGCACGGTGGCCATCAGGTCCTTCTTGTCACCGCGCTGCGGGATCCGCAGGTCGACCTGGCTGCCGCGCAGCCCGGCCAGCCACTCCCGGACCGGCTCGGCGGGCTCCGGCAGTGCGGGCACCAGCACCTCGCGCGGCACGGAGCCGTCGCCGCCGCCGTAGAGCTGCTGCAGGGCGTGCTCGACCAGGGCCGCGGTGTCGACGTCCTCGACCTTGTCGGTGACCCAGCCGCGCTGGCCGCGGACCCGGCCGCCGCGGACGTGGAAGATCTGGACGGAGGCCTCCAACTCGTCCTCGGCGAGGGCGAGCAGGTCGGCGTCGGTGGCGTCGGCGAGGACGATGGCGTTCTTCTCCATCGCGCGCGTCAGCGCCCCGATGTCGTCCCGCAGCCGGGCCGCCTTCTCGTACTCCAGCTCGGCGGCGGCCTCCCGCATCTGGTCTTCCAGCCGGCGCAGGTAGTTGCCGGTACGGCCGGCCATGAAGTCGCAGAAGTCCTCGGCCAGCGCGCGGTGTTCGTCGGCCGAGACCTTGCCGACGCAGGGCGCGGCGCACTTGCCGATGTAGCCGAGCAGGCAGGGCCGACCGACCTGGCGGGCGCGCTTGAAGACCCCGTTGGAGCAGGTGCGGACGGGGAAGACGCGTAGCAGCAGGTCGACCGTCTCGCGGATCGCCCAGGCGTGCCCGTACGGACCGAAGTAGCGCACGCCCTTCTTGTGCGCCCCGCGCATCACCTGGACCCGCGGGTACTCCTCGTCGAGGGTGACCGCCAGCTCCGGATAGCTCTTGTCGTCGCGGTACTTGACGTTGAAGCGGGGATCGAACTCCTTGATCCAGGAGTACTCCAGCTGGAGCGCCTCGACCTCGGTGGAGACGACCGTCCACTCCACCGAGGCGGCCGTGGTGACCATCGTCGCGGTACGCGGGTGCAACCCGGCGAGGTCCTGGAAGTAGGACGACAGCCGGGGTCGCAGACTCTTGGCCTTGCCGACGTAGATGACCCGCCCATGGGCGTCACGGAACTTGTAGACGCCCGGGGAGGTCGGAATCGCGCCCGGAGCGGGGCGGTAGGTGGACGGGTCAGCCATGGGTCCACCGTACCGACTCGGGCCGGGGCTGCCGAGGGGAGATCAACAAGGCGGGGACCGACCGAGCCGGGATCGACTGGACCGGGATCGACTGGGCGGAGATCAACTGCTTCAGCTCGGAGTCACCTTGAGGTTGCCGCCCTCGACCGCCACGGAGTAGGCGGGGAGCGGGGTGGGGGCCGGACCGTCCAGCACCGCGCCGTCGCCGATCGCGAACATGCTGCCGTGGCAGGGGCATTGGATCTTCTGGTTCTTGACCTGGTCGACGATGCAGCCGGCGTGGGTGCACTTGGCGCTGAACGCCTTGTACTCGCCGGCGGTCGGCTGGGTCACCACGATCTTCTGGTCGCGGTAGACGGTGCCGCCGCCGACCGGCACGGCGGCGGCCGGACCGACGTCCACCGGGGTCTTGGACCCGGTGGACGTGGACGAGGACGAGGAGGAGCAGCCGGAGACCGCCAGGGCGCCGCCACCGGCCGCGAGCACGGCCGCCGCTCCGCAGAGCAGGGTGCGGCGGGAGGTGGCGGGGCTCTCGCCCGGCTGGCTCTCGGGGGCCTCGGACATGTCGTTCGCTCCTGGTCTCGCTGCGGCTCGCCGCGGGCTTCGGTGTTGCGCGGGTCGGCGCAGAGTCTATGCGCCCTCACCCGGCCGCCCCCGAGGACGGGGGCGGCCGGGTCGGTGTCGCGTCGGCTTCCGCGCGGCGCTACTTCTTCTTGGCGACGGCCCGCTTGCGCGGGGCCTTCACCGGCGCCGGGGCGTCGTTGAACTCACCCGGCAGGATGTCCCGCAGGAACTTGCCGGTGTGGCTCTCGGAGACGGCCGCGATCTGCTCCGGGGTGCCCTCGGCCACCACCATGCCTCCGCCGGAGCCGCCTTCGGGGCCCATGTCGACGATCCAGTCGGCGGTCTTGATCACATCGAGGTTGTGCTCGATGACGATGACCGTGTTGCCCTTCTCCACCAGCCCGGAGAGCACCGTGATCAGCTTGCTGATGTCCTCGAAGTGCAGACCGGTGGTGGGCTCGTCCAGCACGTAGACCGTCCGCCCGGTGGAGCGCTTCTGCAGCTCGGAGGCGAGCTTGACGCGCTGTGCCTCACCGCCGGAGAGGGTCGGTGCGGACTGGCCGAGCCGGACGTAGCCGAGGCCGACGTCGTTGAGCGTCCGCAGGTGCCGGGCGATCGCCGGGACGGCCTCGAAGAAGTGCAGGGCCTCCTCGATCGGCATGTCCAGGACCTCGGCGATGGACTTGCCCTTGAAGTGGACCTCCAGCGTCTCCCGGTTGTACCGGGCGCCGTGGCAGACCTCGCACGGCACGTAGACGTCCGGCAGGAAGTTCATCTCGATCTTGATGGTGCCGTCGCCGGAGCAGTTCTCGCAGCGGCCGCCCTTGACGTTGAACGAGAACCGGCCGGGCAGGTAGCCGCGGACCTTGGCCTCCTGCGTCTCGGCGAAGAGCCGCCGGACGTGGTCGAACACGCCGGTGTAGGTGGCCGGGTTGGAGCGCGGGGTGCGGCCGATCGGCGACTGGTCGACGTGCACGACCTTGTCCACCTGGTCGGTGCCGGTGATCCGGGTGTGCCGGCCCGGCACGCTGCGGGCGCCGTTCAGCTCCCGGGCGAGGTGGGTGTAGAGGATGTCGTTGACCAGCGTCGACTTGCCGGAGCCGGAGACGCCGGTGATCGCGGTGAAGGTGCCGAGCGGGAAGCCGACCGTGACGTCCTTGAGGTTGTGCTCGCGGGCACCGTGGACGGTCAGCTGGCGCTTCTTGTCCCGCTCGCGGCGGGCGGCCGGGATCGGGATGGAGCGCTTGCCGGACAGGTACTGGCCGGTCAGCGACTCCTTGTTGGCGAGCAGCTGCTTGAGCGAACCGGAGTGCACCACCTTGCCGCCGTGCTCACCGGCGCCCGGACCGATGTCGACCACCCAGTCGGCCATCTTGATGGTGTCCTCGTCGTGCTCGACGACGATCAGGGTGTTGCCGATGTCCCGCAGCCGGACCAGGGTCTCGATCAGCCGGTGGTTGTCGCGCTGGTGCAGGCCGATGGACGGCTCGTCCAGCACGTAGAGCACGCCGACCAGGCCGGACCCGATCTGGGTGGCGAGCCGGATCCGCTGGGCCTCACCGCCGGAGAGGGTGCCGGCCGCGCGGTTGAGCGAGAGGTAGTCCAGGCCGACGTCGACCAGGAACCGCAGCCGCTCGTTGACCTCCTTCAGGACGCGCTCGGCGATCTGCTTGTCCCGGGCGTTGAGCTTCATCGCGCCGAGGAAGTCCGAGCAGTCGCTGATCGACATGGCCGAGACGTCCGCGATGGACCGGCCCTCGACGGTGACCGCCAGCACCACCGGCTTGAGCCGGGTGCCCCGGCAGGTCGGGCAGGGCACCTCGCGCATGTAGCCCTCGAAGCGCTCGCGACTGCTGTCGCTCTCCGCCTCGGTGTGCCGGCGCTGGATGAACGGCACCGCGCCCTCGAAGCCCGTGGTGTACGAGCGGTCCCGGCCGTAGCGGTTGCGGTACCGCACCTCGACCTGGTGCTTGTGGCCGTACAGCAGCGCCTTCTTGGCCCGGGCCGGCAGCCCGGCCCAGGGGAGGTCCGTCCGGAAGCCCAGCTCACCGGCGAGCGCGTCGATCAGGCGCTGGAAGTACTCCTTGGTGTGGCCGCCGGACCACGGGTGGATGGCCCCCTCGTCCAGCGACTTCTCCTCGTCGGGGACGACCAGCTCCGGGTCGACCTCCATCCGGTTGCCCAGACCGGAGCAGTCCGGGCAGGCGCCGAATGGCGAGTTGAAGGAGAACGAGCGCGGCTCCAGCTCCTCGAACGACACGTCGTCGTACGGGCAGTAGAGGTGCTCGGAGTACATCCGCTCGCGCTCCGGGTCGTCCTCCGGGAGGTCGACGAAGTCGAGCACGACCATGCCGCCGCCCAGCCGCAGGGCCGTCTCCACCGAGTCGGTCAGGCGGCGCTTGGCGCTGCTCTTCACGGTGAGGCGGTCGATGACCACCTCGACGGTGTGCTTCTCCTGCTTCTTGAGCTTGGGCGGCTCGGCGAGCTGGACCGTCTCGCCGTCCACCCGGGCCCGGGCGTAGCCCTTGGACTGGAGGTCGGCGAAGAGGTCGACGAACTCGCCCTTGCGCTCGCGCACCACCGGGCTGAGCACCTGGAACCGGGTGCCCTCGGTGAGCTCCAGCACCTTGTCCACGATGGCCTGCGGGGACTGCTTGGCGATCGGGCGGCCGCAGTGCGGGCAGTGCGGCTTGCCGATCCGCGCGAACAGCAGCCGCAGGTAGTCGTAGACCTCGGTGATGGTGCCCACCGTGGACCGCGGGTTGCGGTTGGTGGACTTCTGGTCGATCGAGACGGCCGGGGAGAGGCCCTCGATGAAGTCGACGTCGGGCTTGTCCATCTGCCCGAGGAACTGCCGGGCGTAGGAGGACAGCGACTCGACGTAGCGGCGCTGCCCCTCGGCGAAGATCGTGTCGAAGGCCAGCGAGGACTTACCGGACCCGGAGAGGCCCGTGAAGACGATGAGGGAGTCGCGGGGCAGGTCGAGCGAGACGTTCTTGAGATTGTGCTCGCGAGCACCACGGACGATGAGGCGGTCGGCCACTGCTTCTGGCGCCTTTCTCCGGGCGAGATGGCTTTGCGTGAGAGGTGTACTTCTTCCAGGATGCGCCAGCCAGCCTATAGCTCAGGCGTTCGATTATCGAGCTTGTCCAGTGGAGTCCACCCGAACGAGTGAGAAGCTCGCTCGAAGTTGACCGGGCCCGTTCGGGAAAAGCCCTGCTCAGCCGTGACATCGGAGATAGCGTCACCCTCGTCAACGAGCGAGTGCCCGTGCGGGCAACGCTGCCGAACACTCCGACGGAGGCCGCCACCGATGACCGCCCCCCAGACCGCCGCCGACCTCGCCGACGAGCGGCTCCGGCTGGTCGCCACCAGCACCGGGCACCTGCTGCACACCGTGGCCGGGCTGAAGCCCGAGGCCCTCGCCGAGCCCTCGGCCCTGCCGGGCTGGACCAGGGGCCACGTGCTCGCCCACCTGTCCCGCAACGCCGACTCGCTGGTCAACCTCCTCGACGGCGCCCGGACCGGCACCGACATCCCGCAGTACGCCAGCGACGAGGCCCGCGACCAGGGCATCGAGGACGGTGCCGGGCGTCCGCTCGACGTCCAGCTCGACGACCTGCGCGACTCGGACGAGCGGTTCGCCGCGGCCGCCGCGGCACTGGCGCCCGGGGCCTGGACGGCCGAGGTGCGCCACCGCACCGGCTGCGTCTTCCCGGCCGCCGACATCCCGTGGAAGCGGCTGATGGAGATCGAGTACCACCACGTCGACCTGGCCGCCGGCTACTCCCCCGCGCACTGGCCGGAGCTCTTCGCGGTGGCCGAGTTCCGGCGCCTGGCCGCCCGGCTGGCGGGCGCCGAGGGCCTGCCCGCCGTCGAGCTGATCGCCGACGACACCGAGGACCGGGCCCGGATCGGCGCGGGCGAGCCGGAGCTCACCGTCGAGGGCCCGGTCCGGGCACTCACCGCGTGGCTCTCCGGCCGCTCCGACGGCGACGGCTTCCAGGTCCACCGCGGCGGCGTCCAGCTCACCGACGGCCGCGCCGCACTGCCCGTGCTTCCGCCGCTGGGCTAGCAGCGGGCGCCGGGCGGGGCCCGGGCACGGGAAGATCCACAAGACGCGGCCCGGCCGCGCGACGATGCTGGCAGGAGGGGCGGTGCCGACGGCAGCCCCGACACGACGAGGAGCGGACGGATGACGTACCACGGAGCGGTCAAGGTCGGCGGGCCGCCGGACGTGCGCGAGCTGGCCCACCTGATCATCACCAAGGCGGCCGTCGGCCCGTACGACAACAACGCCTACCTGCTGCGCTGCCGGGCCACCGACGAGCAGTTGCTGATCGACGCCGCCGCCGACGCGCCGGTGCTGCTGGAGACGGTCGGCGACGACCTGACCACCGTGGTCACCACGCACCGCCACCACGACCACTGGGGCGCGCTCGCCGAGGTGGTCGCGGCGACCGGAGCCCGCACCGCCGCCGGGCGGTACGACGCCGAGGGCATCGACGTCCCCACCGAACTGCTGCTGGAGGACGGCGAGCCGCTGCGGTTCGGGCAGATCGAGCTCACCGTCCGGCACCTGGTCGGCCACACCCCCGGCGCCGTCGTGCTGGTCTACGACGACCCGCAGGGCCACCCGCACGTGTTCACCGGCGACTGCCTCTTCCCGGGCGGCGTGGGCAACACCTGGGGCGACAAGGAAGCCTTCGAGAGCCTCTACCGGGACGTCACCGAGAAGATCTTCGACGCGCTGCCCGACGAGACCTGGGTGTACCCCGGCCACGGCAAGGACACCACCCTCGGCGCCGAACGCCCGCACCTCCAGGAATGGCGCGAGCGCGGCTGGTAGCCCGGCACGACGAACGGCGGGCCCGCGACCACTGCTCGGTCGCGGGCCCGCCGTTCGTCGGGGCCCCTGGCCCGGGCGGCCCGGAGGCCGGGCCGCCCGGGGGGGCTCAGGCGTCGATCTTCTCCGGGGCCTCGTCGGCCAGCTCCTGCTTCTTCGCGGCGATCAGGCTGGTCACCGTGGTGACGGCCAGCACCACCACGATGAAGCCCAGCGAGAACGGGATGCCGATCTCGGGGACGTGCACGCCCTGCTCGTGCAGCGCGTGCAGCACCAGCTTCACGCCGATGAAGCCGAGGATCACCGACAGGCCGTACGAGAGGTGGACCAGCTTCTTCAGCAGCCCGCCGATCAGGAAGTACAGCTGGCGCAGACCCATCAGGGCGAAGGCGTTGGCGGTGAAGACGATGTACGGGTCCTGGGTGAGGCCGAAGATCGCGGGGATCGAGTCCAGGGCGAACAGGACGTCCGTGGTGCCGATCGCCAGCATCACGATCAGCATCGGCGTCATCAGCCGACGGCCGTTCTCCCGCACGAAGAGCTTGGTGCCGTGGTACTTGTCGGTGGACGGGAAGCGCTGCTCGATCGACTTGAGCAGGCGGTTCTCCTCGAACTCCTCGTCCTCCTCGTCGGCCCGGGCCTCCTTGATCAGCTTCCAGGCCGTCCAGACCAGGAAGGCGCCGAAGATGAAGAACACCCAGGAGAACTGCGCCACCAGGGCCGCTCCGCCGGCGATGAAGACCGCGCGCAGCACCAGCGCGATGATCACACCGAACATCAGCACGCGCTGCTGGTAGATCCTCGGCACCGCGAACTTGCCCATGATCAGGATGAACACGAACAGGTTGTCGACGCTGAGCGACTTCTCGGTGATGTACCCGGCGAAGAACTCACCGGCCGGCTGCGAGCCGGAGTGCCACCAGAGGAACCCGCCGAAGAGGGCGGCCAGCACGATCCAGACCGTGGTCCAGACACCGGCCTCCTTGACCGACACCTCGTGCGGCTTGCGGCCGCCGATGAAGAAGTCGGCCACGATCAGGGCCAACAGCACACCGATCGTGCCGACCCACATGCTTACGGAAACGTCCACTACTGCTCCTCCGGCAGGTAGGCGAGACAGTCATCGTCACTTGCCGGAGGTCTCTTCCGCCCGTCGGGCACACTGCGAGGTGCCCGCGGACCAGCGCCCCGGGACGCCGCTTCGGGGGCGCCCGTGATGACGGGACAACTGCGAGGGAATACTCCCCTCCGCTCCCACGAGGCTAACAGAAGAACCAAGAAAAGGTAAAGAAGGTAAAGAACGGCCCCGCGCGGCCGCCGGGCGGCGGCCACTGCTCCCGACCGGAACGGTGCCGCCCCAGGGCGCGGCCGCGGGCTAGAGGAAGGGCTCGATGGCCGGCAGGAGGTCCTGGAAGGTCCGCCCCCGGGCCGGCGCGCCGATCGCCAGCATCCCCCAGCCACCGGACGGCTCGCGGAACACCTTCGCCATGATCTGCCCGGTGTGCGGGCCCCCGCCGGCCAGCTCGTACCGCGCCAGCTCCAGCCCGGTCGAGTCGTCCACCAGCCGGCAGTAGGCGTTCTGCACCTCGGCGAAGGTCTGCCCGGTGTACGAGCTGACCGTGAACACCACCTGGGTGATGTGCACCGGCACATGGGCCAGGTCGACCATGATCGATTCGTCGTCCTCGCCCGCCCCCGTCCCGCCCACCAGGTTGTCCCCGGTGTGCCGGACCGAGCCGTCGTTGCTCTCCAGGTGCTGGAAGAAGACCACGTCGGACGGGGTCTGCTCGGCGTACAGCAGCGCCGAGGCGTCCAGGTCGATCTGCCGCGTCCGGCTGCCGAAGAGGCCCCGCTTCGGCGCCGCCTTCCAGCCGAGCCCCATCCGGACGACCGTCAGCGACTCGCCCGAACCCTTCTGCAGGCTGACCTGCTGCCCCTTGGCAAGGTTCACCGACACGGCATTGTCCTCTCTGCCCAGCCACGCGGTCGGTCTCCGCGCCGGCTTCACGGTGGAACACCCCCTTGCCGTCCCCCGGCTGAGGCCCCCTGGTGCGACCGCCCGTCCCGGGCGGCACCGCAGGCCAGCCTAGGGCCTGCGGCCGGGCGCACCGGTCACCGTCTACCCGTTTGTGGCAGGGCTGAGACACCGCCGGGCTTGACCGGTGCCAGAACCGGCCAAGCCCGACGCGGGCGCCACCGGGGCGGAGCGGCCCGCCGCTACGCCATCCCCGCCTCACGCATCTGCCGGAGCTCCTTCTTCAGCTCCTTGACCTCGTCCCGCAGCCGGGCCGCGACCTCGAACTGGAGGTCCGTCGCGGCCGCGTGCATCCGGTCCGTCATCGACTGGATGAGCTCGGCGAGCTCGGCCGCCGGCAGGCTCTTGGCCGGCTTGCGGTCCGCGCCCAGGGCCGGCACCGGGGCCTTGCCCTTGCCCGCCCCGCCCCGGTAGCCGGAGGAGAGCAGCTCGTCGGTGTCCACCTCCTCGCGGGCGAGGGTGTCCAGGATGTCGCCGATCTTCTTGCGGAGCGGCTGCGGGTCGATCCCGTGCTTCTTGTTGTAGGCCTGCTGCACGACCCGGCGGCGGTTGGTCTCCTCGATCGCCTTCTCCATCGAGGGGGTGATCCGGTCCGCGTACATGTGGACCTGGCCGGAGACGTTCCGGGCGGCCCGGCCGATGGTCTGGATCAGCGAGGTGCCGGAGCGCAGGAAGCCCTCCTTGTCCGCGTCCAGGATCGCCACCAGGGAGACCTCGGGCAGGTCCAGGCCCTCGCGGAGCAGGTTGATGCCGACCAGCACGTCGTACCGGCCGGCCCGCAGCTCGCGCAGCAGCTCGACCCGGCGCAGCGTGTCGACGTCGCTGTGCAGGTACCGGACCCGGATGTCCAGGCCGAGCATGTAGTCGGTGAGGTCCTCGGCCATCTTCTTGGTGAGGGTGGTGACCAGGACGCGCTCGTCCCGCTCCACCCGCGTGCGGACCTCGTGCACCAGGTCGTCGATCTGGCCCTCGGTCGGCTTGACGATCACCTCGGGGTCGATCAGCCCGGTGGGGCGGATGATCTGCTCGACCTGGCCGTCGCCGCGGGACAGCTCGTACGGGCCGGGGGTGGCCGAGAGGTAGACGGTCTGGTCGGTGCGCTCCAGGAACTCCTCCCACTTCAGCGGGCGGTTGTCCATCGCGGAGGGCAGCCGGAACCCGTGCTCGACCAGGGTGCGCTTGCGGGAGGCGTCGCCCTCGTACATCGCGCCGATCTGCGGGACGGTGACGTGCGACTCGTCGATGACCAGGAGGAAGTCCTCCGGGAAGTAGTCGAGCAGGGTGTTCGGCGGGGAGCCGGGCTCGCGGCCGTCGAAGTGCATCGAGTAGTTCTCGACGCCCGAGCAGGTGCCGATCTGGCGGAGCATCTCGATGTCGTAGGTGGTGCGCATCCGCAGCCGCTGGGCCTCCAGCAGCTTGCCCTGCTTCTCCATCCGGGCGAGCGTCTCCTCCAGCTCCTTCTCGATGCCGTTGACCGCCCGCTCCATCCGCTCCGGACCGGCCACGTAGTGCGAGGCGGGGAAGACGTGGACGGAGTCGTCCTGGCTGATGATCTCGCCGGTCAGCGGGTGCAGCGTGTACAGCGCCTCGATCTCGTCGCCGAACATCTCGATCCGCAGGGCGAGTTCCTCGTAAACCGGGAAGATCTCGATGGTGTCGCCGCGGACCCGGAAGGTGCCGCGGGTGAAGGCGAGGTCGTTGCGGGTGTACTGGATGTCGACGAAGCGGCGCAGCAGCACGTCGCGGTCGATCTCCTCGCCCACCCTGAGCCGGACCATCCGGTCGACGTACTCCTGCGGGGTGCCGAGGCCGTAGATGCAGGAGACCGACGCGACCACGATCACGTCCCGGCGGGTGAGCAGCGAGTTGGTGGCGGAGTGGCGCAGCCGCTCGACCTCCTCGTTGATCGAGGAGTCCTTCTCGATGTAGGTGTCCGTCTGCGGGACGTACGCCTCGGGCTGGTAGTAGTCGTAGTACGAGACGAAGTACTCGACCGCGTTGTTCGGCAGCAGTTCGCGGAACTCGTTGGCCAGCTGGGCGGCCAGGGTCTTGTTCGGCGCCATCACCAGGGTGGGGCGCTGCAGCTTCTCGATCATCCAGGCCGTGGTGGCCGACTTGCCGGTGCCGGTGGCGCCGAGCAGGACGACGTCCTTCTCCCCGCCGCGGATCCGGCGCTCCAGCTCGGCGATGGCCGCGGGCTGGTCGCCGTTGGGCTGGAAGGGGCTGACGACCTCGAAGGGCGCCACTGACCGCTCAATACTCGTGATGGGTCGCACGTGTCCACCGTACGACCCGTCACTGACAACGGGAGCCGTCTCAGCCCTCGCGGCCACCGTCCCGGGCGGCCGTGCGGGCGCTGTCCCGAGCCAGGGCGACCAGGCGGGAGACCGCCCGCAGGTACTTCTTGCGGTAGCCGCCGCGCAGCATCTCCTCGGGGAAGACCTGGTCGAAGGGGATCCCGGAGGCGGTGATCGGCAGCTCGCGGTCGTACATCCGGTCGGCGAGGACGACCAGGCGCAGCGCGGTGGACTGGTCGTCGACCTGCCGCACACCGCGCAGGCAGACCGCCTGCACGTCGTCCAGCAGCGCGCCGTAGCGGCTCGGGTGGACGGCGGAGAGGTGGTCGAGCAGCGCGGGGAAGTCGTCCAGCGAGGCGCCCGGGGTGCGGGCCGCGACGGCGGCCACGGTCTCGTCGTCGTACGGCGGCGGGGCGTCCGGCAGGCCGCGGTGGCGGTAGTCCTGGCCGTCGATCCGCATCGGGCGGAAGTGCGCGGAGAGGCCCTGGATCTCGCGCAGGAAGTCGGCGGCGGCGAACCGGCCCTCGCCGAGCTTCTCCGGCAGGGTGTTGGAGGTCGCGCAGAGCTTGACGCCGTTGTCGACCAGGCGGCCGAGCAGGGTGGAGACCAGCACGGTGTCGCCCGGGTCGTCCAGCTCGAACTCGTCGATGCAGAGCAGGCGGTGACCGGAGAGGGTCCGGACGGCCTGCTGGAAGCCGAGCGCGCCGACCAGGTTGGTCAGCTCGACGAAGGTGCCGAACGCCTTGGGGCCGGGAGCGGCGTGCCAGAGCGAGGCCAGCAGGTGGGTCTTGCCGACGCCGTAGCCGCCGTCCAGGTAGACCCCGGCCGGGCCGGTGGGCGCGGGGGCGCTGCGGCGGAACCAGCTCCGTTTGGGGGCGGCGCCGTCACCGCCGTTCAGCGTGCCGGCGAACTGCTCCAGGACCTGGACCGCCTCGTACTGGCTGGGCTGGGTCGGGTCCGGGAGGTACGTTCCGAAGCTGACGACGGAGAAGCGCGGTGGCGGGACCATCTCGGCGACCAGGCGCTCGGCGGGGACGACGGGGCGCCGTTCGGTGAGCGCGATCGGAGCGGTGGCCACGTCTGCGGTCGCTATCGGCTCGGTCGGCGCGTCGGGGAGTGGGGCTGCGGGCACGGTACTAGAGGGTACGCCTGCCGTCGCGCGGGTCGGGCGCAGGGCTGCCGGTGGATTGTCGCCGCGCCGGCGACGAGACTGGACGACATGCAACAGTTGATCAGTCCGCTGCCCCGGCCGTTCGCCGATCCGGCGTCGCTGGAGTCGCTCGCCGCCGTCTACGCGTACCCCGACCAGGTGAATCACGGCCGCCCCTGGCTGCGGGCCAACATGGTGGCCGGGCTGGACGGCGGGGCGAAGCTGGCGGGCCTGTCCGAGGGGCTCTCCGGGGATGCCGACAAGCGGATCTTCGGGGTGCTGCGGGCGCTGTCGGACGTGGTGCTGGTGGGTGCCGAGACGGTCCGTGCCGAGGGGTACCGGCCGGGCCGGGCCCGGGCCGACTTCGCCGCGGCGCGCCGGGCCGCCGGGCAGGCCCCGGCACCGGTGATCGCGATCGTCAGCCGCTCGCTCGGGCTGGACCTGGCGGCACCGCTGTTCACCGAGCCCCTGGTGCGGACGGTGGTGATCACCACCGAGGACGCGCCGGCCGCCAGCCGCCGGGCGGTGGCCGAGGTGGCCGACGTGGTGGTGGCCGGGAAGGGCTCGGTGGACCTGCCGGCGGCGGTCGCGGCACTGGCCGAACGGGGCTGGACGAGGCTGCTGAGCGAGGGCGGCCCGCGGCTGCTGGGGCAGCTGGCCGCCGCGGACCTGCTGGACGAGCTGTGCCTGTCGGTGGCGCCGCTGATCACGGCCGGCGACGCGCCGCGCATCATCCACGATGCGGAAATGCCTGACGTGCAGCGGATGCGACTGGTCTCATTGATCGAGCAGAAAGGATTCCTCTTCACCCGCTACCTGCGTCTTCACCCGCAAGCCGCGCCACCGGCCCCCGTGACCGCCGGGCAGTGACCCCGCTTCCCTTCGGGACCGCCGCCCGCGGGCCCGCGGGGCAGCGTGCGGAAAGCTTCCCGCCGGGCAGTATGGGATGCGATGCCGGGGCCCGGGGGCCGGTCACTGGAAGGGACTCACGTGTTCAAGACGGTACTGATGATCGAAAAGGCGCTCTCCGACGCCGATGTGGAGCTGGTCACCACGCTCCACAGCGACGAGAAGGTGTCCTTCGTCGTCCTGATGCAACCGCGCGGTAAGCAGGACGAGCTGCTCCGGGCGCTGGACGACGTCGCCCTCGGCCACCTCGACAAGGTGGTGCGCGAGCACGACGAGTCCGAGAGCGGGCCGACGGTGGCCAGCGAATCGCTCGAACACAGCCTGCGCCACCTGCGCCGGGCCGGTGCCGAGGCGATCGGCGAGCTGGTCGAGGAGAAGCCCCTGGAGCGGCTGCGCGCCGTGGTCGAGGAGCACCGGGCCGACGAGGTCGTGGTGCTCACCTCGCCGCACTTCGTGGAGGAGTTCTTCCACCGGGACTGGGCCTCCCAGGCCCGGCACAAGGTGGGGGTACCGGTCCTGCGACTGTTCGCCAGCGACTCCTGAACGGACCCGCCGGTGGTGCAGAATCGTCCTTGCGGCCCGTCCGCGAGGACGATTCGCCCGTTGTACCCGCTTCCGCTGTACCCGCTGTCCCCCTTGTCTGCCCCCGCCCGTACGGAGCCTTGCCTTGAACGACGCCGCTCACGACCTGCACGCCCCGCACTTCATCGGTATCGGCGGCGCCGGGATGTCCGGCCTGGCGAAGATCCTCGCGGTGCGCGGCGCCAGCGTCTCCGGCAGCGACTCCAAGGAGTCCGAGACCGTCCTGGCGCTGCGCGCGCTCGGTGCCAGCGTGCACATCGGCCACGCCGCCGAGCACGTGCCGGACGGCGTCAGCAGCGTGGTCGTCTCCAGCGCCATCCGCGCGGACAACCCGGAGCTGGCCGCCGCCCGCGAGCGGGGCGTCCCGGTGGTCCACCGCTCCGACGCGCTGGCCGCGCTGATGGGCGGCCGCCGGGCGCTGGCCGTGGCCGGCACCCACGGCAAGACCACCACCACCAGCATGCTCGCCGTCGCCCTCGGCGAGCTGGGCCTCGACCCCTCGTACGCGATCGGCGGCGACCTCGACGCGCCCGGCTCCAACGCCCACCACGGCACCGGCGAGATCTTCGTCGCCGAGGCCGACGAGAGCGACCGCAGCTTCCACAAGTACGCGCCCGAGGTGGCGATCGTGCTCAACGTCGAGCTCGACCACCATGCGAACTACGCCTCGATCGACGAGATCTACGAGTCCTTCGAGACCTTCGTCGGCCGGATCACCCCCGGCGGCACCCTGGTGGTCTCCGCCGACCACGACGGCGCCCGCGAGCTGACCTCCCGGGTCGCCGGCCGCGAGGGCCTGAACGTCGTCACCGTCGGCGCCGCCGAGGACGCCGACGTCCGCGTCCTGTCGGTGGTCGCGCACGGCATGACCAGCGAGGTCACCGTGCTGCTGGACGGCGCCGAGCTGGCCTTCACCGTCTCGGTGCCCGGCCGGCACTACGCCCACAACGCGGTCGCGGCGCTGGCCGCCGGCGTCGCACTGGGCGTGCCCGCCGCCGACCTCGCCAAGGCGCTCGGCGCCTACACCGGCGTACGGCGCCGGCTCCAGCTGAAGGGCGAGGCGGCCGGCGTCCAGGTGATCGACTCCTACGCCCACCACCCGACCGAGATGACCGCCGACCTGGAGGCGATCCGGGAGGGCCTGGACGGGGCCGGGCGGGTGCTCGTGGTCTTCCAGCCCCACCTGTTCAGCCGCACCCAGCAGCTCGCCGAGGAGATGGGCCGGGCGCTCGCCCTCGCCGACGCCTCGGTGGTGCTCGACATCTACCCGGCCCGCGAGGACCCGATCCCCGGCGTCACCAGCGAGCTGATCATCGACGCGGCCGAGCGGGCCGGCGCCGACGTCACCGCCGAGCACGCCTTCGACGCCGCACCCGCCCTGCTGGCCGGCCTGGCCCGCCCCGGCGACCTGCTGCTCACCATGGGCGCCGGCGACGTCACCAACCTCGGGCCGGAAATCCTCCGGCACCTCGCGAGCGTTGGCACCGACGTCCGAGACCTGCCGACCGGGAGTCTGCGATGAGCTACGAGATCGAGAAGAGCGACGCCGAGTGGCGTGCCGAGCTGAGCCCCGACGAGTACCACGTACTCCGCGAGGCCGGCACCGAGCGCCCGTTCACGGGTGAGTACACCGACACCAAGACGGTCGGCGTCTACGGATGCCGCGCCTGCGGAGCGGAGCTGTTCAGCTCGGAGACCAAGTTCGACAGCCACTGCGGCTGGCCGTCCTACTACGCCCCGCTCGCCCAGGACCGGGTGCAGTACATCGAGGACACCACGCTCGGCATGCGCCGGGTGGAGGTCCGCTGCGCCCGCTGCGGCGGGCACCTGGGCCACGTCTTCGAGGGAGAGGGCTACGGCACGCCGACCGACCAGCGGTACTGCATCAACAGCATCTCGCTGACGCTCCGCCCGGCCGACGAGAGCTGACGGCGCCGTTCGCGGGCCCGGGAGCCGGTTCGGCTCCCGGGCCCGCGGGCTACCCGCCGACCGGGTGGAAGTGCACCGGGAGGTGGACCAGGGCGCGGTGGAAGGGGCCCGGGCGCCAGAGGAGGTCCTCGGCGGGGGTGCTCAGTTCGAGGTCGCTCAGCCGGCTGGTGAGCTGCTCGATCGCGGTGATCGCGATCAGCAGCGCGGGGTCGCGGGCCGGGCAGGCGTGCGGGCCGGCCGCCCAGGCGAGGTGGGCGGACTCGCCGCTGCGCAGTTCGGCGCCGTCGGTGGCCGGCGCGGCCTGCGAGTTGGCGGCCGCGTAGGACACCAGGACCAGCGAGCCGGCGGGAATCTCCCGGCCGTGGAAGGTGACGTCGTAGCGCGGGTAGTGGGCGGAGAGGTTGGCCATCGGCGGCTCGTGCCAGAGCACCTCGTCGATCGCCTGGTAGGCCGTCATGGCGCCGCCGAACAGTGAGCCCGCGTACCGGGCATCGGTGAGCAGCCGCAGCAGCGCGTTGCCGATCAGATTGGTGGTCGGCTGGTGCCCGGCGATCATGGTGAGGGTGATCTGGCGGACCACCTCGTCGTTGTCCAGCCCGACCGGGTGAGTGAGGAACCACGAGGTCAGGTCGTGCCGGGGGCGCTCGCGCCGCTCGGCGACCATGCCGGTGACCACCGAGACGAGGTCCCCGTAGGCCGCGACGGCCTTCTCGGTCGACTCCATCATGCCGGCGATGCCGGCCACCAGCCGGGCGCTGTGCTCCTCGGGCACGCCGAACCAGGTGTTGAACACGTACACCGGCAGCTGCCGCGCGTACTGGGCGATCAGATCGGCCGAACCGGTGGCCACGAAGGCGTCGATCAGCTGCTGGGCGACCTCGGCGACCCGGCGCTGGAGCAGGTGCGGTTCGAGCAGGGCGAGGCCGTCGGTGATCACCTGGCGGTAGCGGGCGTGGACCTCGCCGTCGCTGAAGAAGGCGGTGGGGCGGTAACCGAGCACCGGCAGGAGCGGGGAGGTCGGCGAGACGGTCCGCTGCCAGGCCCGGGAGTCCTTGGAGAAGGTGTCGGTGTCGCGCAGCAGGTCCAGCGCGGCCTGGTAGTCGGTGACCAGCAGGGCCTCCACGCCGGGTGAGATCTCCACCGGGGCGACGGCGCCGTAGCGGCGCAGCCGGTCGTAGACGTGCTGCGGGTCGGCGGCGAAGGCCGGGCCGTAGATCGGGATCGGCCGGGCGCCGGTGCTCGCGCTGCCGGTGCTCGCGGCGCCGGTGCTCGCATTGTCGGTGCTCGCATTGTCGGTGCTCGCATTGTCGGTGCTCGCGGCGCCGGCCCCTTCGGCGGTGCTGGTCACGGCTGCGTCGGTGCTGGTCACGGGTGCTCCGGGGCGGCGTCGGGTACGGCGGGCAGACCGTGCAGGACGTGCTCGGCCAGCGCGATCAGTGCGTCGAGGCTGGAGCCGCGCTCACGGGCGTCGCAGAGCACCAGCGGGGTGGCGGAGTGCAGGTCCAGATGGGCCCGGAGCACCTCGATCGGGTGCGCGGGCGCGCCGGGGAAGCAGTTGACGGCGACCGCGTAGGGCAGGCCCTGCTCCTCGACCATGTCCATGATCTCGAAGGAGTCGGCGAGCCGGCGGGTGTCGGCCAGCACCAGGGCGCCGACGGCGCCGCGGGCGATGTCCTGCCAGAGCGGGAAGAACCGGCGCTGCCCCGGAGTGCCGAACATGTAGAGCACCACCTGCCCGGGCAGGGTGAGGCGGCCGAAGTCGACCGCGACCGTGGTGGTGGTCTTGCCCGGCAGGCCCTGCGCGTCGTCGACGGGCGCGCCGGTCTCGGTCATCGCCTCCTCGGTGTGCAGCGTGGGGATCTCCGACAGGGTGCGGATCAGCGTGGTCTTGCCGACGCCGAACGGACCGGCGACCACCAGCTTCATCAGCGTCTGGTCCCGGTCGGGCAGGTAGCCCACCCGGTCGGTCCGGCCGGTCGGGCTACCGGAGCGTGCGGAGTCCAACGAGGAGCCTCTCGACGACGGAGCGGTCGGTCTGCTGTGCAGGGGGGATCGGGGCACGGGCCCGTAAGCAGCCCGTCTCGACCAGGTCGGCCGCGAGGAAGACGGTGGCGCTGACCGGCAGGCGCAGGTGGGCTGCGGCCTCCACCACGGTCAGTGCGCCGGGACGCAGCAGCTCCCACAGCCGCCGGTGCTCGTCCTCCACGTCCTGCGGCGGTTCCGCACCGGCCGCGTACAGGACGGTGAGCCGGTCGAAGCCCGCCGTACCGGGTCTGGTCCGGCCGCCGGTGGCCAGGTAGGCGGGGACCATCCGCCTGCGGGGTACGGCGGTCATGACCGGGCGGTGGTGTCCTGCTGCCTGGCCGGGCTCGCCAGTGCGCGGCCCAACGCGGCGACCTGCACCTGCATCTGGTAGGCCACGTTGCCGAGCTGGGCCTCCGGCGTGGTGAACACCGCCAGCGAGGTGTTCTCACCGGCCGGGACGACGATGGCGAAGCCCAGCTCCGACTCGACCACGGTCTGGGCCAGCCGGGGCTGCTCGGCATCGGTGAAGGCCGTGGTGAACGCACGGGCGGCCGCGTGCACGGTGGCGGTCATCGCGGCGACCCGCTCCGCCGAGGCTCGGCCGAGGCCGTCCGAGGCGCCCTCGACGAGGCCGTCACCGGTCGCGATCACCGCGTGCAGGACGCCCGGCAGCTCCAGCAGCGGGGTCAGCACCCACGAGATCTCGTCGGTGGTGGTAGGGCTGGGCGTACTCACTGCTCGGCTCCTTCTAAGGTCTGGGCGGGGCGGTGGCCGGTCTGGCCCGTGCGGTCGGCGGAGCCGGTGGGGTCGGCGGCCTCCGCTCGGGTGGCCTCCGCTCCAGTGGCCTCGGCACCGGTGGTGCTGGCGCTGCCGCCGGTGCCGGCGCTCGTGGGGACACCGGCGCTCGTGCTGCCGACGACCGCGCCTGCCGACCCGTCGGCCCGGTCTGCCTCGTCTGCCTGGTCTGCCTCGTCGGCCGGGGCGTCCTGGGTGTCCCGGGTGTCCGTCGCAGCCTCCTTCGTGACCGCGACCGCGACCGCGGCCCGGCCGGAGCCGGTGCCCTGCTGCAGCGCCTCCCAGCGGGCGGCGGCCTGCTCGGGCGTCCGGGCGAGCCGACCGGCGGGCGAGGACCGCGCCACGCCGCCCGGGGCCTGCGCCGGCGTGCCGTCGGACGGCCCGGCGGCCGGCGCGGCCGCCTCGCCGGACTCCTGGGTCACCGGCGCCGGTTGGGCGAGCGGCTGGCGCCGGCGCCGGCTGGGCAGGCCGCTGTCGTCGGGCGAGACGGCCCGTACCGGCGGCACGACGTGCATGGCCGGCACGGTGTGCCGGTTCAGCAGGTCGTGCCCGTCCGGCGCATCGTGCCGCTCCGGCACGATCTGCCTGTTCGGATCATCAGATCCTTCGCGCGGCGCCGGCACCGCCTGGACGGTGGGCGCGGGAGCCGGTCCGGCCCCGGCCCGCAGCGGCAACGGGGTCAGCACGGACAGCGGCTGCTCCTCGTCCACGACGGTCAGCAGGGCGGCCGGGATCCGCACGATGGTCCGCATGCCGCCGTACGGCGAGGGCTCGATGTGGCAGGAGAACCCGTACTGCCGGGCGAGCTTGCCGACCACCGCGAAGCCGGTCTTCGGCGGGTTGCCCAGCTCGGTGAGCAGCACCTGTGCCGGACCGGCCAGCAACCGGCGGGCCCGGCGCAGCTGGTCCTCCTCCATGCCGATACCGCTGTCGTCGATGATCACCAGCGCACCGCGGCCGCCCTGCTGGACGGTGACCGGGACGTCGGTCTCCGGGTGCGAGTACGAGGTGGCGTTGGCGAGCAGCTCGGCCACGGCGATGGCGAGCGGCTCGGCGGCCCGGGCGACCACCGCCAGCCGGTTCTCGCGCAGGTGGTTGGCCACCTTGATCCGGGCGTAGCCGGGGACCCGGGAGAGCGCGCCGACCACCACCTCGGCCAGCGGCGAATCGGTGCGGGCCAGACCGGGCCACGCCTCGCAGAGCACCGCGATGGTCTGGATGCGGCGCAGCGCGACCTCGTTGCGGAAGTCGACCTCCAGCAGCCGCGGGTCGTCGTTGTCGTGCTGGACCTGCTGGACCAGGCTCTGGATCTGGTACAGCAGGGTCTGGATCTTGGAGGTGGCGCCGCGCATCGCGGACCGGGCGGCGGCGTCGACCCGCTCGCGCTCGTCGGTGACGGCGGCGGCCGAGGCGTCCAGGACGGCCTGCAGGGCCCGCACCGCCTCCGGACCCGCGGCCCGTGCGTCCAGCGGCCCGGTGACGGGCGCGTTGGGGTGGCTGAGCCGCAGCGCGGCGGCCGCCACCCGCTCCCCGGCCAGGTGGTCGACCTCGGCCAGCAGGGCGGCGGCCCGTTCCTCGGCGGCGGCGAGTCGTCGGTCCGCCTCGGCCGTGCGATCCTCGGCCGCACGGGCGTGCAGTTCCGCCTCGGCCGCGCGGTGGTCCGCGGCGGCGATGCGCTGCTCCGCCTCGCGGACCCGGCCCTCGGCGGCGAGGGCCCGGGTCTCGACCCGCTGAGCCTCCTCGTCCGCCCGGCGGGCGGCGGTCCGGGCCTCACGCAGGTGCTGCTCGCTCCGGGCCAGCCGGCCCTCGGCGGCGCGGGCACGCTCCTCGCCGTGGGCGGTGGCCGCCTCGGCGGCGGCGGCCCGAGCGAGTGCCCGGGCCCGTCCGCGGGTCAGGACAGCGACCGCCGCGAGTGCGGCGACCGCGGTCACCGCGAGGGCGAGCAGCGCGATCTGGGTCATCGAAGTCCTCGGAAGTCCTCGATCGAAGGGATGGGGAGTCACCGGAGGCGGCGGGCCGCTGCCGGACGGTCAGGCCGGCGACGAGGGGAACCGCCCTGGGCGGGGCCGCGGCGTGCGGACGGCGTCCTGGGCCAGCTCCCGCGCCACCAGGGCGACCTGGCCCATCGCCTCCAGGACGTTCGGCACCGCGCTGCCGTCCAGGTGCCGGTACTCGGCCGCGACGGTGAGCACCAGCCGCTCGGGCAGGCCGAGTTCGGGGTGGCGCTGTTCGGCGATGATCCGTCGGGCGGCGTCCAGGGCCGGTATCCCGGCGCGCTGCAACGCGTGCGCCCGGTCGCGGACGTACCCGAGGTAGCCGATGTGGGCCTCGACACCGGACCGGTCGAGCACCGGGCCGTGGCCGGGGACGAAGATCTCGGCTCCGGTGGCCAGTGCCTGCTCGCAGGCGCCGATGATGTTCTCCAGCGGGCCGGCCCAGTGCGAGGGGTGGTCACCGGGCTGCTCGGGCGTCGAGCCGAAGATCACGTCGCCGGTGAACACCACCCGCTGGCGCGGCAGGTGGACCATCAGGTCGCCGCCGGTGTGCGCGGACGGCAGGCCGGTGATCTGCACGGGGTACTCCCCCACCCGCAGCTCCAGCTCGCCGGTGAAGACGGTGTGCGGGTGGACCGGATCGGTCTGCGACCAGTCGAACGGCCCGAAGTGCTCCCGGAGGTAGCCGCCGAGCGGCGAGGCCGGGTCGCTGCCCGCGACCAGCGCGTGCTGCTGCTTCGGAGTCGGCTCGTAGTGGAGGTGCTCCAGCGCCTCCCGGGTGGCGATCACCTCCGCGTCCGGAAGCACCCCGGCACCCCAGAGGTGGTCACCGTTGGCGTGGGTGACGATCACCCGGTCGATGTCCACCCCGTCGGCCAGTCGCTTCCTGCTCTCCGCGAGGAACTCCGTGGCGAGGGAGGGGTCGTAGGGCGTGTCGATCCAGAGTGCGGTCCGCGGCGAAGCCAGCAGCCCGCAGTTGGCCAGGCCCCAGCCCCGCTTCGGGGGAAGCCACACGTACAGGTCTTCGGCAATCGCGCTCACGTTCGCGCGGCTGATCGTCATGGGCGCGATTATGCCGATGATGTGATGACGGTGAGGCAAAAGCCTTGCGATTCAAGCCACTTCCTGCCCCAGACCATCCCGACCTGTCCCCATTCGCACCAGTGCGGTCTGGACCACATCGTCTCAAGGGTCAGGACGGGGAGCCCCGGCAGGGCGGCGCGCGGCGCCGGACCCCGGGGCGCGCCCGCTCACACCACCGGCAGCAACCGGCAGACCTCGACGGTCACATCGACCGTGTCGAGGCCGATCACCCGGCCCTCGACGGCGGCGAAACCTTTCTCCCCGGCGCGGAACATCGCCGCCAGCGGCGACTTGCGGGTGGCCGCCGCCAGTGCCTCGACGGCCATCGCCGAGCCGAAGGCGAAGACCCCGCAGAGCACGATGCAGGGCGCGTGCCGCGTGGTGCGGGTCACGAAGACGAAGCCGTGGTCCCGGATCAGCTCGTCGGCCGCGTTGTACTGCGCCTCGAAGGTCATACCGCCCCAGCGGGCCCGGGCCGCCGCCGGGTACTCGATGCAGAAGTCCGGAAATCCCGCACCGAGCACGGTCGCCGAGTACGGGTTGACGCTCGGTCCGCCGATCGAGAAGGTCGGCATCCTCGGGTCCTGCGCCCCGGCCGCGACCAGCTCGATCGTCGCCTTGCGGTTGACCTTCCGCAGCAGATCGGTGAGTTGGGCTATCGCCCGGGCCTCGGCCATCGGCATGAAGAGGACGTTCCTCGGCCCCCGGCTGGCCAGCGGACGGCCGTCCTTGGCGAAGGCGAACTCCGCCGCCTCGATACTGGGGGTGACGATCTGGACCCGGCTGTACGGGGCGAGCAGCACTCGGAGGAACCCGTACCGCAGGAACAGCCGGGTCCGGGCGAGGGAGCGGGCCGCAAGGAAGCCGATCACGGCCGGAACGAACCCGACCAGGACCTGAAGCAGGATCTCCATACCATCCCCCGCACGGAAGACTCGGGCACGAACTGTCTGCCGTGAGGTGATGCCCCGTAGAGCACCGGAAACTCTCGACGTTGCCACCCACCCGGCGCCTCGTGCGGAAAGCGCACCCGATTCACCCCTTCGAGTGAACCAAGTCGGCCGCCCCTTCCCCGTCCGTCAGCTGTCCAACCGCTTGGTGAACGCCCCCGCGCCGCCGGAACTCCGGCAGCACGCTGCCGTTGACGTACCCGACGCCCCGGGCGGCGTCGGCCTCGGCGTCGGCGGGGCGGGGCGGGGCGGGGCGGAGGTCACGGATGGTCAGTGTCGTCGCGGCCGGGTCACCGTGGCCGCCCGGGCGGCCGGTCCGCCTCCGGGTTCTCCGCCCCACCGGCAGGCCCGGGCCCCGGACGGGACCACAACCACTCATCACCGGGTCGACAAGCTCAAATAATGCTCTGAGAAGACCGAGTGGGGCTTGGCAGCCGCCCCGGCCGGGGACATCCTCAGCAGCACAGCCCGGCCCGACCCTGGCGACGGCGCCCGCGTCGGCCGACGGCTCCCCACCCAGCCCTCCGAAGGGGGCGAACCGATGACTTCTCCTGCCATCCGGCGCAGGACGCCCGCCGCTCCGGCCCGGGCCACCGAACACACCACGGGCACGACGGACGCCACGGGTACGGCGGACGCGGCGCGCACGGCGGACGCGGCCGGCGCCACGCGCACCGCTCCCGGCACGCTGGGCGTCGGCCTCGGCTGGCGCAGCGAGATCGACACCGTCGTCGAACGGCAACCCGGCCTGGACTGGGTCGAGGTGGTCGCGGAGAACATCTGCGCCGACCACCTTCCCGAGTCGCTGCGGATCCTGCGGGCCCGCGGCGTCACCGTCGTCCCGCACGGCGTCTCGCTCGGCCTCGGTGGCGCCGACCGGCCCGACCCGGCCCGGCTCGACCGGCTCGCCGAGGCGGCCGGGGCGCTCGGCTCCCCGCTGGTGACCGAGCACCTGGCGTTCGTCCGGGCCGGCGGTCTGGAGGCCGGATACCTGCTGCCGGTGCCCCGCTCGCGCGACGCCCTCAAGGTGATCGCCGAGAACGTCCGGATCGCGCAGGACCGGCTCCCGGTGCCGCTGGCCCTGGAGAACATCGCCGCCCAGCTGGCCTGGCCGGACGACGAGCTGACCGAGGGGCAGTTCCTCGCCGAGCTGGTCGAGCGCACCGGCGTCCGGCTGCTGATCGACGTCGCCAACCTGCACACCAACCGGGTCAACCTCGGCCTGGACCCGGCCGCCGAGCTGGACCGCCTGCCGCTGGAGGCACTGGCCTACGTCCATGTGGCCGGGGGCACCATGATCGACGGCATCTGGCACGACACCCACGCCCACCCCGTCACCGAGCCGGTACTGGAGGTGCTGGCCGAGCTCTGCGCCCGGGTCGCACCGCCCGGCGTCCTGCTGGAGCGGGACGCCGGCTTCCCGCCGCCCGCCGAGCTGGCCGCCGAACTCGACGCCGTGCGCCGCGTGTTGGAGGGGGGCAGGGCCGGATGACCGCCCCGACGGGCGAGGCCGGCGACCTCACCGCCGCCCGCGCCGCGCTGGCCCGGCGCCAGGAGGAGCTGCTGGCCGCCCTGGTGGCCGGCGGGCCCGTCCCGCCCGGCTTCGATCCGGCCCAGGTCCGCGCGCAGTCGGCCGGTCTGGCGGCCAAGCGCCGGGACACCACCGCCAAGGTGGCCCCGGAGCTGCCCCGGCTGCTCGGCCGGCGGTACGGGCCGCTGTTCCTCGCCTACGCGGGCACCCACCCGCAGACCGGCGGCTACCGCGCCGACGCCCGCGCCTTCGCCGCGTGGGCACTCAGCACCGACCCGGGCCGACGCCCCGACAGCGCCCGCCCCGACAGCGCTCGGCCCGACAACGCTCGCCCCGACAGTGGGCAGCCAGGCGCCGGGCAGCTCGGCGCCGAGCAGCGGCGGGCCCTGGAGCAGTGGCTCCACGGCCCCGCCCCGGAGCGCCCGCCCGGCCCGCTCACCCGCCTGCGCCGGGCCCTGCGCCCCGGCCCGCGGCACTGAACCAGAACCACCCACACCATTCCGGGGGAACCGCCCATGTGGCACAACGTCTACTTCGTCGTCCCGACGATGCTGCTGTTCATCGCCGCGTCGTACGCCTCGCACACCAAGCAGCTGGTCAAGCGGGTACCGAAGGTCAAGGGCCTGCCGGGCCGCGGCCTGCCGCTGCTGGACACCGCGTTCCTCGCCGGCGGCCCCGGCCGGGTCTTCGACACGGCCCTCGTCCGGATGCACCAGGCCGGCCGGGTCGTCGTCAACCGGGCCGGCTTCGTCACGCTGACCACCGAGCAGCCCTACGACGCCGTCGACCTGGCGATCATCGACGCCGTCGGGCCGACCAGGCAGCGGGACCTCACCGCCCTGCGCCGCGCGGTGATGCGCGCGCCCGCCGTCCAGGAGCTCGGCGACCGGCTCGCCGACCGCGGGCTGCTGCGCAGCCCCGTCCGGATGCGCCGGGCCAAGGCCGCGCGGCGGCTGCTCTGGCTGGCCCTGCTGCTCATGGTGGCGACCACCGTCGTCGCCCACCTGGTCGACAACGGCGACGCGGAGCGTCCGTCGCTCTGGCTGCCGCCCGTGGCGCTGGTCTTCGGTCTGGTGTCGCTGCTGGTGACCTGGCCGCTCAAGGGCCGGATCACCCCGGCGGGCCGCCGTCAGCTCGCCCTGATGTCCATCGGCAAGCCGTGGAAGCCCAGCGCCGGTCTGGCGCCGCGGGCGGCGGGCGGCGCCCTGATCGGCGCGATCGCACTCAGCGGGCTGGCCGCCTCCGGGCTGGACGACGCGGAGCTGCAAGAGGCGCTGCTCGCCGCCGCCGCGGCCGATCTGGTGGCGGCCAAGTCCGCGGCGGCGGCCGGCTCCTCGTCCTCCTCGACCTACACCGCCACCTCGTGCTCCTCCGCCGGCTCCTCCTGCGGCGGCGTCACCTGGTGCGGCAGCGGCTCGGGCTCGGGCTCCTCGGGGTCGAGCTGCGGCTCCAGCAGCTGCGGGTCCTCGTCGTCGAGCTGCGGCTCCTCGTCCTCGTCGAGCTGTGGGTCCAGCTCCAGCAGTTGCGGCTCCTCGTCGTCCAGCTGCGGTGGCGGCAGCAGCTGCGGATCCTGAGTCCCGCCGTCCCCCCGAGTCACAGTTCGGTCTCGCGGACGGGGAATTCGTTCCGCCCGGAGCCGTGGCAGGTCTACAACAGGCCCATGTGGTTGCTCTTCCTGATCCCGGCCTGCGTCGCCGCGGTGCTGTCCTGCATCCGGCTGGTCCGGATGACCGCGACGGCCGACGCCCTCGCCGGGCAGGAGGGGCTCCGGCCGCCCGAGGCGGTCGGGATCGGGCTGTACGAGACCGCCTACCTGGCGGGCGGCCCGGACCGGGTGGTCGAACTGGCCCTGGTCCTGATGGCCTCCCGGGGCCGGCTGCACCTCGCCCACACCGGCTGGACCACCGTCGTCGACCCCAGGGGCCGCAGCCGCCTGGAGCGGGCGGTGGTCGCCACCGTCGGGCCCGGGGGCCAGTGCCGGACGGACGACCTGCGCCGGGCGATGTCCGTCCACCCCACCGTGCTGGAGATCGGCGGCCGCCTCGCGCTGGCCGGCCTGGCCACCCCCGTGCTGGTGCAGCGGGAGACCGTCCTGGTGATCCGGCAGGTCCGGCAGGCACTGCTGTTCTCGCTGGTGCTGCTGGCCGCCGCGCTGGCCGTGGGCGGGCTCTCCGGCGGTGACGCGCTGGCGCCGCTCGCCTGGTTCTCGCTGCCGCTGGTGCTGACCTCGGGCACGCTGCTGATGGCCCGGGTCGACGTCTACCCCCACACCCGCTGGGCCTCCCCGGTCGGCCAGGAGGTGCTGCGCGAGGTCCGTCCGCCGCGCCAGCACGGCCTGACCGACGACGACGAGCGCGAGTTGCTCACCGCCGTCGCCATGATCGGCCCCGCCGCGCTCCCGGACGCCCGCCTCCGCGCGGCCCTGCGCCCGCACCGGAGCTGACCGGCCGGCCGGCCGCCGAGGCTCCGGCGCCCGCAGGCAGGAGGCCGGTGGGGAAGCCGGAACGCGGCGAGCCGGGGCGGCCCCGAATTCGGCTGCGCCGACCACCCGTCTCGGGGAGACTCCGACGATGGAAACCTCCCTGCTTCCCACCCTCGACCGCGCCGTGCGCACCGGCGAACTCGTCCGGCTGCACCGCTCGATCCCAGGTGCCGACAAGCTGGAAGGCTTCGTCGTCGCTGCGAGCCCCGGTTGGACGCTGCTCGCCAACTGCGGCGACCACCGGCTCGACGGCTGGACGGCCGTCCGCACCGCCGACCTCCGCACCGTCCGCCGGATCGGCGACGAGGACGGCCTGACGGTCCGGGTGCTGCGCCGGCGCGGCCGGTGGCCGGTCCGGCCGCCGGAGGGCGGCCTGCCGCTGGACGGCCTGCCCGACCTGGTCGAGGCGGCCGGCCGAGCGTTCGGGCTGGTCGCCCTGCACAGCGAGGAGAGCGCACCGGACGTCTGCTGGGTCGGCGCGGTGACCGGCCTGCGACCCAAGTCGCTGCGGCTGCACCAGGTCGACCCCGAGGCGCACTGGCACGACGAACCGACGAAGTTCCGGTTCGACCGGATCACCCGGGTCGACCTCGGCACCCACTACACCGCGGTGCTGCGCGAGTTCGCCGGCGAGCGCCCCTGAGCGACGTCGAGGGGCCGGCTCCCCCGGGCGGGGAGGAGCTGGCCCCTCGATGGGCGCGTCAGACCAGGCCGTTGAGCAGCTCACTGACCGGCTTGCGGCGCCCGGTGAAGAACGGGACCTCCTCGCGGACGTGCAGCCGGGCCCGGGACGGGCGCAGGTCGCGCATCAGGTCGACGATCCGGTGCAGCTCGTCCGCCTCGAAGGCGAGCAGCCACTCGTAGTCGCCGAGCGCGAACGAGGCCACCGTGTTGGCCCGCACGTCCGGGTAACCGCGGGCCATCTGGCCGTGCTCGGCGAGCATCGCGCGCCGCTCGGCGTCCGGCAGCAGATACCACTCGTAGGAGCGGACGAAGGGGTAGACGCAGACGTAGTCGCGCGCGCGCTCGTCGGCCAGGAAGGCCGGGATGTGCGACTTGTTGAACTCCGCCGGGCGGTGCAGCGCCATGTTGGACCAGACCGGCTCCAGCACGCGGCCGAGGCCGGTGCGGCGGAAGCGGTTGTACGCCTCCTGGAGGTCGTCCGAGTCCGCCGCGTGCCACCAGACCAGGATGTCGGCGTCCGCCCGCAGTCCGGAGACGTCGTAGGTGCCGCGCACCGTGACGTCCTTCGCGGCGAGCTGCGCGAACAGCTCGTCCACCTCGGCGGCCAGGGCGGTGCGGTCCTCGGGCAGCTCGCCCTTGAGCTTGAACACCGACCACATGGTGTAGCGGATGACCTGGTTCAGGTCGCGCGCCTTCTTCTTCTCGGGCTGCTGCTCCGGCTGCTGCTCAACGGTCTCAGTCATGCGCCCATTGTCCTCTCCGTGACGTTCTCCCCGGTCGTCGGGGTCAACACTCCGTCGAGCGCGGCGGCGGCCGCCCGCGCGCTCGCGATACAGGCCGGGATGCCCACTCCGTCGTAGGCGGCCCCGCAGACGGCCAGCGCTCCCGCCCGGCCGACGGCCGCCCGGATCCGGGCCACCCGGTCGAGGTGACCGACGGGGTACTGCGGCAGGCCGGACCGCCAGCGGGTGACGGCGGTGTCGTACGGGCGGGCGGTCAGGCCGATCGCCTCGCCGAGGTCGGCCAGCGACTGCTTCACCAGTTCCTCGTCCGACAGCTCCAGCGGCTGCTCCTCGCGCAGCCGGCCGAGCGAGGTGCGCAGCACGAAGGTGTCGGGCGCCGAGCGCTCCAGCCAGCCCCACTTGTTGGAGGAGAAGGTGGACGCCTTGATCCGGCGGCCGTCCACCGGCGGCACCAGGAAGCCGCTGCCTTCCGGCGGCTCCGGCAGGTCGGCCCGCCGGAAGGCGAGGGTGACCAGCGCCATCCCCGCGTACTCGACGGCGTCCAGCTCGACGGCCGCCGCCGGCGCGTCCGGGCGCAGCAGACGGGCCGCGGCGGGCGCGGGCACCGCGAGCACCACGGCGTCCGCGTGCAGCGCCTCGCCCTCGGCGGTCACCACCCGCCAGCCCCCGGGGGTCCGGTGCAGCCCGTCCACCGCGGTGCGGGTGCGCAGGTCGACGCCGGCCCGGGCACAGGCCGCGGCGACGGCCTCGGGCAGGGTGCCGATGCCACCGCGCAGACCCTGGAAGACGGGCGTGCCGACGGTCCGCGGCCGGGTGGCCAGCTCGTGCACGCCCTCGACCAGCGAGCCCCCGCCGCGCGCGATCTCCAGCAGCTGCGGCACGGCCGCGCGCAGCGAGATCTCGTCGGCGTGCCCGGCGTAGACGCCGCCGAGCAGCGGTTCGACCAGCCGGTCCACCACCTCCCGGCCCAGCCGGTCCGCGACGTACCGCCCGATCGCGACATCGTCCGTGACCTCGGTGGCCCCCTCGTGCCGGGCCCGCTCCAGGCCCTCGGCGCTGAGCACCTCGGAGGCGGCGAGCGCCGCCAGGTCACCGGGGACACCCATCACCTGGCCGCCGGGCAGCGGGCGCAACGCGCCCCTGGTCCAGATCGCGGCCCTGGCGGTGGTCGGCGGCTCCAGCGCGCCGCCCAGCCCGACCGCCCGCGCCAGCTCGACGGCCTCCGGCCGCCGCGCCAGCATCGACTCGGCCCCGAGGTCCACCCGGACCCCGCCGACCTCTCCCCCGTGCAGCTTCCCGCCGAGCCGGTCGGACGCCTCCAGCAGCGTCACCCGGGCCCGCGCGGCCCCGCCGGCCGCCCCGCTGAGAAAGGCGGCCGCGGCCAACCCCGCGATACCGCCACCGATCACGACGGCCTGTGCTTGCGACATGCTCCGCAGTCTCGCAGGTCCTTACACCAATGCCTCAATCCGCCCGCTTCCGGACAGGGACGAGGGCGTCGAGGTCGATGTCGACGGGAACGGGACCGGCCGTTGCAGCCGGCTCCGGAAGATCCCGGCGGGGGCGTAGGAGGAGGTGCTGGCTTCGAGTTCGAAGACGTGCGCCACCGGCCGGCCGTCCTCCTCCTCGATCACCCAGTAGTGCGGGATCCCGGCCTCGGCGTACTTGCGGACCTTGACGGTCCGGTCCCGGTGCGCGGACTCCGGCGAGACGACCTCCACCACGAGCCAGTCCGGCAGCTCACTCATGGAGCCCAAGGTAGCGTCCGCGGCGGTCCGGCGGGCAGCTGCTCGCCCGGAGCGCCGACCGGAGGAGGGACGACGGTCCTCGGGAGTCCGACGGGACCGACCGGGCGGCAGGGCGCCGAACCCGGTGACCGCGCCTGCGGCCGGCGTGCCGTGTCGGTGCGGAGGCGAGCTGACGCCTTGTCCGCTCCGCAGCCGAGCCGTGATCGAGCTGCGACCTCCGGAGCGGGTCCGGTCCGGGCCCGGGCCCGTCGAACGGTTCGAGTGCCGGAAGGAAGCGGCGCCGCAACCGTGAACATGGGGAGGGCTCGATCGTGGAACGAGGACGGCGAAGAGCGGGGGCGCTGGCGGCGGCGGCCGTGGTGGCGGTCCTGGCCGGCGGGTGCGGTGCGTCCGACGGCGGGGGTGCCGCCGGCGGCGACGCGGCGGTGGCGCGAGGTGACGCGGTCGCGCCGGCGGCTCCGGAGGCGGCGGCCTCGGCCGCTCCGAAGGCCGGTCCGAAGGCCGCGCCGGAGTCGGGCGGCGGGCAGCCGTACCTGGTGCCGGCGGTGGACGCCCGGCAGATCGCGTACAGCGCGCAGTTGTCGGTGCGGGTGGCGAAGGCGGACACCGCGCTGGCCAGGGCGCGCGAGCTGGCGCTCGACGCGGGGGGCTACGTGGCGAGCGAGACGGTGAGCGGCAGCGGCGGGCAACCCGCCGGCGGGGGCAGCGGCCGCCGCCCCGAGGACCGCCCCGCGCCCGGCCCGCAGAGCGGGCAGCTCACGGTGAAGGTGCCGTCGGCGGCGTTCCAGCAGACCATGGACCAGTTGGCGGGGCTCGGCGAGGTGCTGTCCCGCAGGAGCCAGGCGGACGACCTCACCCAGCAGGTCGCGGACGTCTCCAGCCGGGTGCAGACCCAGCAGGCGAGCGTGGACCGGGTCCGGGCGCTGATGGCGCAGGCGAAGACGCTGGCCGAGATCACGAGTCTGGAGGGCGAGTTGAGCCGCCGCGAGGCGGATCTGGAGTCGCTGCAGAAGCAGCTGAAGGAGCTGTCGGCGAAGACCTCGCTCTCCACCATCACGCTGGACGTGCGGCAGAGGACGGACACCTCGGCGCCGGACGAACCCGACGCGCGGAGGGACGGCGGCTTCTGGGCCTCGGTCGGCTCGGCGCTGGGCGGCGGCTGGGGCGTCCTGGTCGCGATCGTGCGCGGCGTCGCGGTAGCGGTCGCGGCGGCGACGCCGTTCCTGCTGGTGCTCGTACCGGCGGCGCTGGCTCTCCGGCTGGTCCGTCGGCGCCGGCGGACCGCGCTGCCGCCGAAGCCCGCGCACCCGCCGCACCGGCGGCAGGGAGCGGAGGACGGGGACGGGGACGAGGGGCCGCCGGAGCGGCAGGAGCCCTGAGGACGACGATGGCGGGCCCCGCCGAAACGGGGCCCGCCAGGTCGACGCCGTCGCCGCGGCGGTCAGCGCGCGCTGGCCTCGTGCACGAACGCGACCAGCCGGCTGAGCGCGTCCGGGTCCATGCTGGGCAGCACGCCGTGGCCGAGGTTGAAGATGTGGCCGCTGGTACCGAGCGCCTGGGCGGCGTGCAGCACCTCGCGGGCCTTGGCCTCGACGGCCTTGGTGGGCGCGAAGAGGACGGCCGGGTCGAGGTTGCCCTGGAGGCCCTTGCCGGGGCCGACCCGCTCGGCGGCGACGTTCAGCGGCACCCGCCAGTCCACGCCGACGATGTCCGCGCCGGCCTGGCCCATCAGACCGAGCAGCTCGCCGGTGCCGACGCCGAAGTGGATCCGCGGCACGCCGTAGCCGGCCACGGCGTCGAAGACCTTGGTGCTGGCCGGCATCACCGAGCGGCGGTAGTCGTCGGGGGCGAGCGCGCCCACCCAGGAGTCGAAGAGCTGGACGGCGGAGGCGCCGGCCTCGATCTGCACCTTCAGGAACGCGGAGGTGATGTCGGCCAGCCGGTCGAGCAGGGCGGCCCACAGCTCGGGCTGCCCGTACATCATGGCCTTGGTGTTCTCGTGGTTCTTGGAGGGCCCGCCCTCGATCAGGTAGCTGGCGAGGGTGTAGGGGGCGCCGGCGAAGCCGATCAGCGGGGTGGGGCCGAGCTCGTCGACGAGCAGGCCGACCGCCTCGGTGATGTAGGAGACGTCGTCCGGCTCCAGCGGACGCAGCCGCTTGAGGTCCTCGGCGGTGCGGATCGGGTCGGCGATCACCGGGCCGATGCCGGGCTTGATGTCGACGTCGATGCCGACGGCCTTGAGCGGCACCACGATGTCGCTGAAGAAGATCGCCGCGTCCACCTGGTGCCGGCGCACCGGCTGCAGGGTGATCTCCTTGACCAGTTCGGGCCGCATGCAGGACTCCAGCATGGGGATGCCCTCGCGGACCTTCAGGTACTCGGGCAGCGAGCGGCCGGCCTGGCGCATGAACCACACGGGGGTGTGCGGCACCGGCTCGTGCCGGCAGGCGCGCAGGAACGCGGAGTCGTGCGCGGCGCCGCGTCGCACGGAGGGCTGCTGACCGGTGGGGGTGCCTGCCTGAGTGGCTGCCGTGGTGTCTGCCGTTGTCTCGCTCACGGTTCAAATCTTCGCACGCGCTCCGGACCCGACTCCCCGCCCGGCCTCGTGGGTTCCTCCAAGATCTGACCGGTTTGCCGTCCCGGCACGCCGCGCGGGCAGAAGTTGCGGCGATTACCCCGGTCTTCGACCTAGTCTTCGGGGCATGGCAGCGGTCGGCGGGCACCCCGCACAGGGTGGCGGAACAGGTGGCGGAACGGGTCGGGAGGCGGCGCCGAGCGAGTTCCGGGCCGCGGTCGAGGCTCTGACGGGGGCGCGGCTGCGCCCCGAGCTCGAACTCTCCCCCGCCCCGGCGCCGCGCCGGCTCGCCCCCCACGCGTTCGCCCTGACCGCCTCGGTGGAGGTGGACGGCGAGGAGCTGGCCGACGGCCGGCTGGTGCTGCTGTACGACCCGGCCGGGCAGGAGGCCTGGAACGGGGACTTCCGCGTGGTGACCATGACCCGGGCCGAGCTGGAGCCCGAGATGGCCGGCGACCCGATGCTCTCCGAGGTCGGCTGGGCCTGGCTGCTGGACGCGTTGCAGGCGCACGGCGCCGGGTACGCGGAGCCGTCCGGCACGGTGACCAGGTGCGCCTCGCAGTACTTCGGCGCCCTGGCGGACCGCGAGTCGTCCACCGAGATCGAGATCCGGGCCTCCTGGACGCCGGCCGACGGCCGCTTCGAGCGGCATCTGGCCGCCTGGGGGGATCTGCTCTGCATCAGCGCGGGCCTGCCACCGGCCGCGCCCGCGACGCAGTCGACCGCCGACGTGCCCTCACTCGGTGGGGTGGTCCCGATGCCCGCCCGCCGGCGCCCGCGCTCGCACTGACGAGTGGTCCGCGGCCCGCGGCGGCGGTACCGGGCACAGCACCACCCCCAGGGCTGACGAAGCGTGACTTCGGACCTGCTCTGCGTCAATGTGCGGCCTAACGTGACCACTCCGTGCCGGTTCTGATCGATTTTGTACGAATTCCAGGCATGTCGCAATCAGTCACCTGCGCGATTTGTCCGTATTGTTACTCACTAGATCGTGATCTTTCGCTAAAGCCGGGCACGGTAGCTGCCGAAGCAGACTGTGACCCTTTCCAAACGCGGAACACTCCGACCGCCCCCATCGGGGTTTCGTCCGCCACTCCCCGCAGGAGGCCTGGTGTCGGTCCTTCTTGAGCACCCCGCAAACGTGGTCGCCTACCGGCCGACCAAGCCCACCGCCATGGTGGTCATCGCCGATCCACGTGTCCGAAACACCGTCACCCGCCACCTCTGGGCGCTCGGTGTCCGGGACGTGATCGAGGTCTCCTCGATCGCCGAGGCCCGCCCCCGGGTCTCCACCCCGCGCGACATCTGCGTCGCCGACGTCCACCTCCCGGACGGATCCGGGCTGACCATCCTGGCCGAGACCCGTGCCGCGGGCTGGCCCAACGGCCTGGCGCTCTCCGCCGCCGACGACATCGGCGCGGTCCGCAGCGCGCTGGCCGGCGGCGTCAAGGGCTACGTGGTCACCGGCACGCGCACCAATGTGGCCATGCCGGGACGCCCCGGCCTGCCGATCGGCGCGGGCGGCCTGGCCGGCCGGATGCGCCGTCCCGGCATGCCGGGCGTCCCCGGGGCGGCCGGTGCTCCGGGCGCTCCCGGGGCACCCGGTGCGCCGGGCGCCCCGGGCACCCAGCAGGCCGCCTACCGCGAGCTCTCCGGCCGTGAAGTCGAGGTGCTGCGGCTGGTCGCCGAGGGCCAGTCCAACAAGGCCATCGGTGTGGCGATGGGCCTGTCCGCGCTCACCGTGAAGAGCCACCTCGCCCGGATCGCCCGCAAGCTGGGCACCGGCGACCGGGCCGGGATGGTCGCGGTCGCGCTGCGCACCGGCATCATCCACTGAGCGATCGGCAGGACCGCTGCGGCGGTCCTGGAGGAACGTTTCCTCCAGGACCGCCGCATTGGCGTCCCCGGGTCCCCGGTCGCCTCCGAACCGAAGGGACGGGGCCGACGGAGGCCACCCGGTGGCACGTCACGAACCCGGTCTGACCAGTCCGACAACACTCCCGGCCCCGAGGACCGTCGTACCCTTGGTGAGTGACCGACGCCGTAGCAGCCACCCAAGAAGAAGCAGCCCCGGTCCCGCTCCTCGAACCGAAGGAGGGGATCCCGCCAGTCGTGGCGGACGAGCAGGCGCTGGCCGCCACCGTCGCCGCCTTCGCAGCGGGCACCGGACCGGTCGCCGTCGATGCCGAGCGGGCCTCCGGCTACCGCTACGGCCAGCGGGCGTACCTCATCCAGCTGCGCCGCGCGGGCGCCGGCACCGCGCTGATCGACCCGATCGCCTGCCCCGACCTCAGCGGACTCGGCGCGGCCCTCGCGGACACCGAATGGGTGGTGCACGCGGCCACCCAGGACCTGCCCTGCCTGTCCGAGGTCGGAATGAGACCGCAACGGCTCTTCGACACCGAGCTGGCCGGCCGGATCGCCGGCTTCGCCCGGGTCGGACTGGGACCGATGACCGAGAGCGTGCTGGGGCTGAGCCTGGCCAAGGAGCACTCGGCCGTCGACTGGTCCACCCGCCCGCTGCCCGAGCCCTGGCTGCGCTACGCCGCTCTGGACGTCGAGGTGCTGGTCGAGCTGCGGGACGCACTCGAACAGGAGCTGGACGCCCAGGGCAAGCTCGACTGGGCACTGGAGGAGTTCGCCGCGATCGCCGCGGCGCCCCGCCCCGCCCCGCGCACCGACCCGTGGCGCCGCACCTCGCAGCTGCACAAGGTCCGCCGGCGCCGCCAGCTGGCCGTGGTGCGCGAACTCTGGCTGACCCGGGACCGGCTCGCCCAGGAGCGCGACGTGTCGCCGGGCCGGGTGCTCTCGGATGCCGCGATCGTCAACGCCGCGCTGGCCATGCCGCTGAACATCGCCGCCCTGCAGGGAGTCCAGGGCTTCGGGCCGCGGGTGCACCGGCGCCAGCTGGAGCAGTGGCTGGCGGCCGTCCAGCGGGCCCGGGAGATCCCGGAGAACCAGCTGCCGCCGGCCGCCGCACCGCACGACGGCCCGCCGCCGCCGCGCGCCTGGGCCGAGAAGGACCCGGTCGCGGCCGCCCGGCTGTCCGGGGCGCGGGCCGCGGTCAGCGAGCTGTCCGAGGCGCGCAACCTGCCGGCCGAGAACCTGATCACGCCGGACCTCGTCCGCCGGGTCTCCTGGGAGCCGCCGGCCGACCCGAGCGCCGCCGGGGTGGCCGCCGCGCTGCGCCGGCTGGGCGCCCGGCAGTGGCAGGTCGATCTGGTGGCGCCGGTGATGGCGGCGGCCTTCGTCAAGGCGGCGGAGGCCGAACCGGAGTAGCGCGGGGCCGGCCGGACCGGACACCTCGGCAGCGGGACACCGCCGCCGGGGCGGAACAGAGGGGGTGCCGTCGCTCGACGGCACCCCCTCCGTCGTCCCCGGGCAGCCGTCGCGCACCCGTCGCGCACCCCGCGCGGCTCCGGGCGCGGGGACGTGTCGGGGGACACACCGGGAGAACCGGCCGCCGGGCCTGGGCAGGTTGGTTACCGGCGGGTAGCATGACAGCGAAGCAGCGCCGCTCACGTGCCCTCGTGCGACGGACGGCGGCAGCCTGCCCACCTCAACCTGTTGGTCCCTGGGAGGAGAGCCCCCGTGCCTCGTACCGCGAGGGACGTCGTCTTCGTCGATGGCGTCCGCACCCCGTTCGGCAAGGCCGGCCCGAAGGGCATCTACCACGAGACGCGCGCCGACGACCTCGTCGTCAAGTGCATCCGGGAGCTCGTGCGCCGTAACCCGAACCTGCCCGTCGAGCGGATCGACGAGGTCGCCATCGCGGCCACCACGCAGATCGGCGACCAGGGTCTGACGATCGGCCGCACCGCGGCCCTGCTGTCCGGCCTGCCGAAGTCCGTCCCCGGTTACGCCATCGACCGCATGTGTGCGGGCGCGCTGACCGCCGTGACCACCACCGCCGGCGGCATCGCCTTCGGCGCGTACGACGTGGTCGTGGCCGGCGGTGTCGAGCACATGGGCCGCCACCCGATGGGCGAGGGCGTCGACCCGAACCCGCGCTTCGTGTCCGAGAAGCTCGTCGACGAGTCCGCCCTGTTCATGGGGATGACCGCGGAGAACCTGCACGACCGGTTCCCGCACATCACCAAGGAGCGCTGCGACGCCTACGCCGTGCGCTCCCAGGAGAAGGCCGCCAAGGCGTACGCCAACGGCGACATCCAGCCGGACCTGGTGCCGATCTCGATCCGCAACACCAACCCCGAGGTCGGCGAGACCGGCTGGGGCCTGGCGACCACGGACGAGCCGATGCGCCCGGGCACCACGATGGAGTCGCTGGCCGGTCTGAAGACCCCGTTCCGCCCGCACGGCAACATCACCGCGGGCAACTCGGCCGGTCTGAACGACGGTGCCACCGCCTCGCTGCTGGCCGCCGAGGACGTCGCCGAGGAGCTCGGCCTGCCGGTCAAGATGCGCCTGGTCTCGTTCGCCTTCGCGGGCGTCGAGCCCGAGGTGATGGGCATCGGCCCGGTGCCGGCCACCGAGAAGGCGCTGGCCAAGGCCGGTCTGACCATCGACGACATCCAGGCCTTCGAGGTCAACGAGGCCTTCGCCGTCCAGGTGCTGGCCTTCCTGGACCACTACGGCATCGCGGACGACGACGAGCGGGTCAACCCATTCGGCGGCGCGATCGCCTACGGTCACCCGCTGGCCTCCTCGGGCGTGCGCCTGATGAACCAGCTGGCCCGCCGCTTCGAGCAGCGCCCCGACGTCCGCTACGGCCTCACCACGATGTGCATCGGCTTCGGCATGGGCGGCACCATCATCTGGGAGAACCCCCACTTCGAGGGTGGTAAGTGATCATGAGCACCACGACTGAGCTGCTGCGGCAGGGCGCCGAGCTGTTCCCGGGCGAGGTCGTCACGACCGCGCACGTCCGCCACCTGGACCTGCCGCTGCAGGCCGGCCGGCTGGCCCTGATCACCCTGGACAACGGCTTCGACCACACCAAGCCGACCACCTTCGGCCCGGGCTCGCTGCTGAAGCTGTCCACCGCGCTGGACCAGGTCGAGGCCGAGGCCGCCGAGGGCACGATCGTCGGTGTCGCGATCACCGGCAAGCCGTTCATCTTCGCGGTCGGCGCCGACCTCAAGGGCGTCGAGATCCTCAAGGAGCACGCGGACGCGCTGGCCATCGGCAAGGGCGGCCACGAGGTCTTCAAGCGGATCGCCGCGCTGCCCGTCCCGTCCTTCGCCTTCTACAACGGCGCGGCGATGGGCGGCGGCGTCGAGGTCGGCCTGCACGCCACCTACCGCACCGTCAGCGCGGGCGTTCCGGCGTTCTCGCTGCCGGAGGTCTTCCTGGGTCTCGTCCCCGGCTGGGGCGGCTGCAGCATCCTGCCGAACCTGATCGGCCCCTCGAAGGCGATCAAGGTCATCATCGAGAACTCGATGAGCCAGAACAAGCAGCTCAAGGGCAAGGACGTGTTCGAGCTGGGGATCGCCGACGCGATCTTCGAGCCGGCCGACTTCCTGGAGCAGTCGCTGCTCTGGGCCGCCAAGGTCCTCACCGGCGACGTCGTCGTCGAGCGCGAGGCGATCGACCGCGGCAAGGCCTGGGACGACGCCGTCGCCTGGGGCCGCCTGGTCGCCGACGCCAAGGTGCACGGCGCGGCTCCCGCCGCCTACAAGGCGCTGGACATCATCCAGCAGGTCAAGGACGCCGACCTGCAGGCCGGCTTCGACGCCGAGGACGCGGCCCTGGCCGACCTCATCATGAGCGGCGAGCTGCGCAGCGGCATCTACGCCTTCAACCTGGTGCAGCGCCGCGCCAAGCGCCCGTTCGGTGCGCCGGACAAGTCGCTGGCCCGCCCGGTCACCAAGGTCGGCGTCGTCGGCGCCGGTCTGATGGCCTCGCAGCTGGCGCTGCTGTTCGCCCGCCGTCTGGAGGTGCCGGTGGTCCTCACCGACATCGACCAGGAGCGCATCGACAAGGGCGTCGGCTACGTCCACGCCGAGATCGACAAGCTGCTCGGCAAGGGCCGGATCGGCCAGGACAAGGCCAACCGGCTCAAGGGCCTGGTCACCGGCTCGCTCGACAAGGCCGCCGGCTTCGGCGACGCGGACTTCGTGATCGAGGCCGTGTTCGAGGAGATGGGCGTCAAGCAGACCGTCTTCGCGGACCTGGAGAACGTGGTCTCGCCGACCTGCGTGCTGGCGACCAACACCTCCTCCCTCTCGGTCACCGAGATGGCCTCGAAGCTGAAGCACCCCGAGCGGGTCGTCGGCTTCCACTTCTTCAACCCGGTCGCGATCCTGCCGTTGCTGGAGATCGTCCGCGGCGAGCAGACCGACGACGCCGCGCTGGCCACCGCCTTCGGCGTCTCGAAGAAGCTCAAGAAGACCTCGGTGCTGGTCAAGGACGCCCCGGCGTTCGTGGTGAACCGGATCCTGACCCGCTTCATGGGCGAGATCCAGGACATCATCGACGAGGGCACCCCGATCGCCACGGTCGAGAAGGGCGTCGAGCCGCTCGGTCTGCCGATGTCTCCGATCGTGCTGCTGGAGCTGGTCGGCCCGGCCATCGCGCTGCACGTCTCGGAGACCCTGAAGGGTGCCTTCCCGGAGCGGTTCACCGTCTCCGAGAACCTCGGCAAGGTGGTCAAGGCCGGCAAGCGCGGCTTCTACACCTGGGTCGACGGCAAGCAGGTGCTCGACCCCGAGGTGCTGGAGCTGCTCTCCTTCGGCGACACCGTGCTGACCGAGGAGCAGGTGCTGAACCGTGCTCTGGAGGCCGTCGCGCAGGAGATCGGCCTGATGCTGGAGGAGGGTGTCGTCGCCGAGGCGCAGGACATCGACCTCTGCATGATCACCGGTGCCGGCTGGCCCTTCCACCTGGGCGGGATCACCCCGTACCTGGACCGTGAGGGCGTCTCGGAGCGGGTGAACGGCAAGCGGTTCCTCGCCCCGGGCGTGGCCTCCGTGCCCGCCTAGGCGTAGCGGTACGACGCGGGAGCCCCGGTGACCTGGACGGTCACCGGGGCTCCTGCGTGTCCGCGGGTCGGGGGCTCGGCCACCTCGTGCGGGTCGGGGGCGCCGCGGCCGGCGCGGCGGCGAGGGCGGCGGCCGGGGCGGCGGCGGGGGCGGCGGCCGGGGCGGCGGCGGGGGGCACCGCGCCGGGCGCGGTCAGCGCTTGAGGCGGTAGACCACGGTGTCGGCGAAGACGCCGACCATCTCGTAGTGGGTGTCCAGCAGGTTCTCGATCTTCGGGATCATGCCGGGCTGGTAGGGCGCCAGGCCGGAGTCGTCCACGACGATCTCGGGCAGGCCCTTGGCGATCTCCTGGTCGAAGGTCTGCCAGGCGTTGCTGACGCTGAACTGCTCGCCGACGTTGGCGTTGCCGTCCTTGCCGCCGCTGAAGTTGGTCAGGAAGCCCGCGGTCAGGTAGCGGGTGGCCGGCTTGCGGTCGGCCAGCCAGTACAGCTCCGGGTGCATGCCCCAGACCAGCACGGTGTCCTGCGGCTTGCTCTGCGCGGCGACGGCCGTGGCCACCTCGGTGGTCCGGTCGAGCCGCTCCCCCGGCCAGGCCAGCGCGAGCCCCCAGAACACCGTGGCGGCGGCCGTGGTGTACACCAGGACGGGCTTCCAGCGGATCGCCGAGGTGGCCACCGCGCCGGTGCCCAGCAGCACCAGCGGGGGCATCAGCTGCAGGTAGTAGTGGCCGAAGAAGTGGAAACCGACGCTGACCGCGACCACCGAGGAGACCAGCCAGACCCAGAGGTCGGTGGTGGAGCCGTGCTCCTCACCGGCGACGGGCAGCGGGCGGTGGCGGTGCTTCAGCCAGAGCCGGCGGCCGACCGGCAGCAGGAAGCCCAGGCCGGCGACGATCAGGATCGCCGAGTTGCCGAGGGCGCGGCCGGCCATCTGCAGCCAGGCCCCGCCGACCGAGGCGTAGTCGCCGCTGCCGGTGACCACCCAGAACAGGAAGCCCTTGGGCTTGGTGAGGATCACCGCGACCAGCGCTATCGGCAGCGTGAAACCGAACCCGATCTTGAACAGGGCCGGCGGCCACCGGACCCCGCGCCGGCGGGCGTCCTGGAACAGCATCCAGAGCACCGGCAGCAGCACCGCGCCGCCGGTCTGCTTGGTCAGCGAGCAGAGCGCCACCGCGATGCCGGCGGCCAGCCAGCGGCGCCGCTCGGCGTACCGGAAGGCGGCCACCATGGCGGGCAGCATGAAGACCTCGAAGGTGGCCGCCTGGGTGTCCTCCGGGGAGAGCCCGATGGAGACCAGCAGGTAGAGCAGGCCCGCGCCGGCGCCCGCCCGGTTGCCCCAGCGGCCGCGGGCGATCGAGGCCAGCAGGATCGCGGTGACCAGGTGGGCGACCACCGCCAGGGTGCGCAGCGGCCAGAGCGAGGCGGAGCCGAAGACGGCGAAGCAGGCCTGGTAGAGCCACGGCAGCAGCGGCGGCTTGCGGTCGACCACGGTGTCGTAGAGCACGCCGCCGTCGGCCAGCATCCGGGCCTGGGTGGCCAGGAACCCCTCGTCGGGGCTCCAGACCGGCCGGACGAAGGAGGGGATGTGGGTGGCGAGCGCGACCAGGGCCAGCACCGGCACCAGCCTCGTCCAGTAACCCTGGCGGACGCGGTCGGGCAGGCGCTCGGCAAGCCCGGCGAGGCGGGGGCGGGTGGGGGTCGGCACGGATGACAACCTACCGGGCGGGATCGGCGCTGGCAGCGCCGGTCCCGCCTTTTCGGTGCGATTATCAGCCTGCCATGGGGCGAACTGTTGCCCAGTTGTGGCAAACGGCCGCAGGGCGGCCGCCCACGGGAACGGTACGGAGCCGGCCGGGACGGCTCAGGCCTGGACGGTCGCCACGTCCAGCCGGGACACCAGCGCCGTCACCTTCCGGGCGATGTCCGGGGCGGTGAGGCCGATCTCGGCGAGGATCTCGGGCCGCGAGGCGTGGTCCAGGAACTCCTGCGGGATGCCGAAGTCGCGCACCGGGACGTCCACCTCGGCGTCGCGCAGCGCCTGCGCCACGGCGGCGCCCACACCGCCGACCCGGCCGTTGTCCTCGATCGTGACGACCGCGCGGTGCTCGGCCGCCAGCCCCGGCAGGGCCCGGTCCACCGGCTTGACCCAGCGGGGGTCGACCACGGTGGCGGTGATGCCCTGGGCGGCCAGCAGGTCGGCGACCTCCAGGCTGGTGGGGGCCATCGCGCCGACCGAGACGATCAGCACGTCGGCGCGGCGCTCGCCGGCCTCCGGGGCCTGCGGGGCGCGCAGCACGTCCATGCCGCCGATCCGGCCGACCGCGGGGACGGCCGGGCCGACCGTGCCCTTGGAGTAGCGGACCACGGTGGGGGCGTCGTCGACCTCGACCGCCTCGCGCAGCTGGGCGCGCAGCTGGTCGGCGTCGCGCGGCGCGGCGAGCCGCAGACCGGGGACGACCTGCAGGATCGACATGTCCCACATGCCGTTGTGCGAGGCGCCGTCGGTACCGGTGACACCGGCCCGGTCCAGCACGAAGGTGACGCCCAGCTTGTGCAGCGCCACGTCCATCAGGACCTGGTCGAAGGCCCGGTTGAGGAAGGTCGCGTAGACCGCGAACACCGGGTGCAGACCGTTGGTGGCCATGCCGGCCGCGCTGGTCACCGCGTGCTGCTCGGCGATGCCGACGTCGAAGATCCGGTTCGGGAAGGCCTTGGCGAAGGGGGCCAGGCCCACCGGGTGGAGCATCGCGGCGGTGATGCCGACGATGTCCTCGCGCTCGTGGCCGAGCGCGACCATCTCCTCACCGAAGACGGACGTCCAGTCCTTGCCGGCGCTCTTGATCGGCAGGCCGGTCTCCGGGTGGATCACGCCGACCGCGTGGAAGCGGTCCTCGTCGTTGTTCTCGGCCGCGTGGTAGCCGCGGCCCTTCTCGGTGAGGCAGTGCACGATCACCGGACCGCCGAAGCCGCGCGCCTTGGTGAGCGCGGACTCCAGGGCGGTGAGGTCGTGGCCGTCGATCGGGCCGATGTACTTGAGGCCGAGGTCCTCGAACATGCCCTGCGGGGCGATGAAGTCCTTCAGGCCCTTTTTGGCGCCGTGCAGCGTCTCGAAGAGCTGCTGGCCGACCACCGGGGTGCGCTGCAGGGCGTCCTTGCCCCAGGAGAGGAAGCGCTCGTAGCCCTGGGTGGTGCGCAGCGTGGCCAGGTGGTTCGCCATGCCGCCGATGGTCGGGGAGTAGGAGCGCTCGTTGTCGTTGACGACGATGACCAGCGGGCGGTCGGTGGCGTCGGCGATGTTGTTGAGCGCCTCCCAGGCCATGCCGCCGGTGAGCGCACCGTCGCCGATCACGGCGACGACCGGGTCGTGCTTCCCGAGCAGCTGGTTGGCCTTGGCCAGGCCGTCGGCGTACGAGAGCACGGTGGAGGCGTGCGAGTTCTCGATCACGTCGTGCTCGGACTCGGCGCGGGAGGGGTAGCCGGAGAGGCCGTCCTTCATCCGCAGCCGGGAGAAGTCCTGGCGGCCGGTGAGCAGCTTGTGGACGTAGCTCTGGTGGCCGGTGTCGAAGAGGATGCGGTCGCGCGGCGAGTCGAAGACCCGGTGCAGCGCGACGGTCAGCTCCACGACGCCGAGGTTGGGCCCGAGGTGGCCGCCCGTCTTGGAGACCTCCGTCACCAGGAAGGTCCGGATCTCCTGGGCCAGTGCGGCCAGCTGGCCGGGCGTGAGCCGGTCGAGATCGCGCGGTCCCCGAATGCGGGTCAGCAGGGCCACCCGTTCCTCCTCGTTCAAAGTCGCGGACCGCGGGCGGTCCGACGGGCCTCGCTGCCCGGTGTGCCGACGCACTCCGATCGGTCTCGGTCGGTGCCGACCGGTCGAGTCTAATGTCCGCCTACCGGACACCGAGCGGGGTGCCCGGTGCCATCGGCCCGTCACCGCCGTTCATGGCCGGCGGCGGGCACAGAGGGTCCGACGGCGGGCACGGACGGTCGAAGTACGGCACACCCGGTCGATACCGGGCCCGGACGGTCGGGGCGCGGCCGGGCCGCCGGCACTCACGGTCGGGCGACGGACGCCTGTACGGATCGCCCGACCGGGCCGGAGTCGTCCATCTCGCTCATCACCAGGGCGAGCGCGCCCAGCACCTCCGCGCGGCCGCCGAGGGTGCCGGGGACGACGGACAGCTGGCGGGCCGCGCTGGGGATCGCGTAGCGGGCCACCGAGTCGCGGATCGGGCCGAGCACCAGCTCACCGGCGTCGGCGAGGTCGCCGCCGAGGATCACCCGGCGCGGGTTGAGCAGGTTGCAGAGGGTGGCGACGCCGGTGCCGATCTGCCGGCCGGCGTCGGCGATCACCCGGCGGCAGCCGAGGTCGCCCTGGTGGGCCAGCTCGACCACTCCCGGCAGGGAGAGGTCCGGGCCGAGCGTGGTGCTCAGCAGGCCGAGCAGGTAGCGGGAGCCGACGAAGGTCTCCAGGCAGCCGCGGTTGCCGCAGCGGCAGACCGGGCCGGCCTCGTCCAGGGTGATGTGCCCGATCTCACCGGCGGTCCCGCCCGGGCCCCGGTAGATCTGCCCGTTGACCACCAGGCCCGCGCCGACGCCGCTGGCCACCTTGATGTAGGCGAGGTCGCTCAGGCCGCGTCCGGCGCCCCAGACGAGTTCGCCGAGCGCGCCCAGGTTGGCGTCGTTGTCGACGTGCACCGGCATGCCGAGCCGCTCGGCCAGCTCCCGGCCGGGGGCGATGCCCGTCCAGCCGGGCAGGATCGCGGTCGAGCCCAGTGCGCCGGTCTCCACGTCGATCGGGCCGGGGACGCCGAGGCCGACGCCGATCACCTTGTCCGGACGGAAGCCGGCCTGCTGGAGCAGCCGGTCGACCAGTGCCTCGGCACGGTCGAAGCCCTGGGCGGCGGAGACGTCGACGTCGATCGGCTCGCTCTCCTCGGCGAGCACCCGGTGCGCGAGGTTCCCGACGGCGACCCGGAGGTGGGTGTGGCCGAAATCGATCCCCACCACGATGCCGGCGTCACCACTGAGCGAGACGCTGCGGGCCCGGCGGCCGCCGGAGGAGGTGTCGGCGACCACGACGGTGCCGCTCTCCTTGAGCTCCCGGACGATGTTGGACACGGTCGCCGCCGAGAGGCCGGTGCCGCGGGCGATCTCGGCCTGGGTCAGCGAACCGGCCATCCGTACCGCCCGCAGCACCCGCTCCAGGTTGGCCCGGTGCAGTGAGGACTGCGAGCCCGGTGTGTCCGTCGCCATGATCCACCCTTCCAAGGGCGAGGGAACCCCTCCGCCGGGCGATCCCTTCAACTCCTGAAGCCTAGGGCCTGTCGTCAAACTTCAGGGTCTGCCCGAAGGGCGGGCCCGGCAGGCCGGAGTCCGGCGACGGGCCCAGGGGCCCCGTGGTCGGCGGGCGGTGCGGGTGCCGGTGCGGGCGGGGTGGGGAGGCGGGGCCGCGCGGTGTGCGGCCGGGAGCCGGGCGGCGCGGACGGGCCCCAGCTCAGAGGCGCGACGCGCTGGCTTCAGGGCTCCTGCGACCGGCCGAAAACAGCCCACCCGTACGATGGTGCCCATTCTCACCCGTCCCACCGGCCATGGACGTGACCCGGCCGGGGGGCGCTTCCAGACATGACGGGGCATCAGATGGCAGGGGATCACCCTACGCCGGGGGCGGGCGACGCGCCCGGCACCGGTCCGCAGGACAATCGGGGCGTCTCGCTCGGGCGCACGCCCGGCGGCGTCGACCCGGCCGCCGTGGCGAACCAGATGACACAGTTGGACGGGGCTCCCGTCCCCGGCCAGGCGGGACCGGCCGCGCCGGGCGCCGCACCCGGGCAGCCGCAGGCCCCGGGCAGCGAGTACGCCTACGCGCCGACCGCCGCCGCCTTCCCCGCCCAGGGCGCCCCGCCGCCCCCGCCCGGCGCGGCGCCGGTCGGACCGTACGACCCCACCCAGCCCCCGTTCGCGGGCCCCAACGCCGGTCAGCAGTTCGGCTACACCGCCCCGCCGCAGACCGACGGCGGAGCCGGCTACGGCTACCCGCAGCAGCAGGCCCCCGGCTACGCCTTCCCCGGCGCGCCGGTGCCCGCCGCGCCCAAGCAGCGCAACCCGGTGATGGTCTGGGGCGGCATCATCGGCGGTGTGCTGGCCGTCGCCATCATCGCCGGCCTCGTCGTGCTGTTCACCCAGAACAACAAGGACACCGACAACTCGAGCGCCGACGGCGGCACCACCAGCACCGGCGGCACCACCGGCGGCACCACCGGCGGCTCGACCACCGACCCCAGCGCCTCGGCGGCCTCGGGCGGCACCACCGGCGGCAACAACGGCGGCAAGGCGGGCGCCTACAACCTCGCCTGGACCGCCGCCAAGCCGGCCAACGCGGCCAGCGGCTCGCAGCTGCTCGGCATCTGGGGCGCCGAGAAGGCCGTCGTCCGCGCCGACAGCTACGGCATCCGGGCCCTCAACTCGGCCGACGGCAAGGAACTGTGGACGATCACGCCGCCGTCCGGCGCCAAGGAGTTCTGCGCCGTCTCCTACGGGGCGAACTCCAAGCACGTCGCCGCCGTCGCGCTCAACACCGGTGACAGCGACTGCTCCACCGTCGGCGCGGTCGACCTCAACACCGGCAAGCTGCTCTGGACCGCCAAGGTGAGCACCGAGCGGATGTCCTCGCCCACCCTCACCGTGACCGAGAAGGTCGTCGGCATCGGCGGCAACATGGTCGGCGCCGTGAACATCGCCGACGGCTCGCCGGTCTGGCAGTTCCAGCCCCGCGACAAGGACTGCAACGTCTACGGCAAGGCCGCCGGCGCCCAGATCGCCGTGAGCGACCGCTGCTACGGCTCCAACGCCAACCCCAAGTCGCAGCTGGTGCTGGTCGACACGGACTCCGGCAAGGCCACCAGCGCCGCGCCGATCCCGCTGACCGGCAGCATCGAGCGCGTCGACAAGGTGGTGTCGGACCAGCCGCTGGTACTGCTGGTGACCAGCGGTCCGAACGGCGACTACATCCTGCCGTTCGACAAGAGCAACAAGCCGATGACCCCGATGTCGGTCAAGGAGCCCGGGGCGGACAGCCTGCGCCTGTCCGGCCAGGCCGACGCGTTCACCCAGAACGTCGTCAGCGGCACCACGCTGTACGTCCAGACCACCCCGTCCAAGCCGGCCATCAACGCCTACGACCTGACGACCGGCAAGCGGCTCTGGTCGTCCACCGGCGGCACCAACGACGGCATCCGGCTGGTCTCCGGCACCGACAAGGACGGCAAGGTCCGGGCCGTGCTGGACATGGGGTACGGCAAGGACGCCAAGGTGGTCACGCTGTCCCCGACCGACGGCGCCGGCACCGAACTCGGCAGCATCACCAGCCAGAAGGGCGCCGACTTCATCGGCTCCAGCACCACCGAGTACGTGCTGCAGTCGGACGGCTCGCTGTACGGCTTCTCCCGCGGCGCGAGCTCGGACGCCCCCGTCGTCAAGTACGGGAAGAAGTGACGCCCCGGACGCCGCGTCCTGACGCAGCGTCCTGACGTCCGACCCCCGTCGAGGGCGGGGCGGAACAAGCCGGTTGGCCTGTTCCGCCCCGCCCTCGAACATTTCCCCGGGCTCCGCGCGCCGGGCATGGGAGGATGCGAAGCATCAGCCTGACGAAGGAGTCCTGCGAGTGCCCGGCACCAACCTGACCCGCGAGGAGGCCCGCACCCGGGCCGACCTCCTGCACGTGGACGCGTACCACATCGAGCTCGACCTGAGCTCGGCCCGGGAGGGAGGCACCTTCCGGTCCACCACCGTGGTCCGGTTCAGCGCCAACACCCCCGGCGCGGCCACCTTCATCGACCTCGTGGCGCCGAGCGTCGAGGAGATCACCCTCAACGGCGAGCGGCTCGACAACGCCAACTTCGCCGACAGCCGGATCGCGCTGCCGAACCTGGCCGCCGAGAACGAGCTGCGGATCGTCGCCGACTGCGCCTACACCAACACCGGCGAGGGCCTGCACCGGTTCGTCGACCCGGTCGACGGCGAGACCTACCTGTACACCCAGTTCGAGGTGCCGGACGCGCGCCGCGTCTTCGCCACCTTCGAGCAGCCCGACCTCAAGGCCACCTTCGCCTTCACGGTGACCGCCCCCAAGGGCTGGGTCGTGGTCTCCAACTCGCCCACCCCGACCCCGGTCGGCGACGGCGACAGCCAGGTCTGGACGTTCGAGCCCACCGGCCGGATCTCCTCCTACATCACGGCGCTCGTCGCCGGCCCGTACGTCGGCGTCTTCGACAGCTACGAGAACGGCGACCAGAAGGTGCCGCTGGGCGTCTACTGCCGCCCGTCGCTGCGTGAGTTCCTGGACGCCGAGGCGATCTTCGAGGTCACCAAGCAGGGCTTCGACTACTTCCAGGAGAAGTTCGACTTCCCCTACCCGTTCGCCAAGTACGACCAGCTGTTCGTCCCGGAGTTCAACGCCGGCGCGATGGAGAACGCGGGCGCCGTCACCCTGCGCGACCAGTACGTGTTCCGCTCCAAGGTGACCGACGCCTCGTACGAGGCGCGGGCCGCGACCATCCTGCACGAGCTGGCCCACATGTGGTTCGGCGACCTCGTCACCATGGAGTGGTGGAACGACCTCTGGCTGAACGAGTCGTTCGCCACCTTCGCCGAGGCCGTCTGCCAGGCCGAGGCGCCCGGGTCGAAGTGGCCGCACTCCTGGACCACCTTCGCCAACCAGATGAAGACCTGGGCGTACCGGCAGGACCAGCTGCCGTCCACCCACCCGATCATGGCCGACATCAACGACCTGGAGGACGTCCAGGTCAACTTCGACGGCATCACCTACGCCAAGGGCGCCTCGGTGCTCAAGCAGCTGGTGGCGTACGTCGGCCAGGACGCCTTCTTCCAGGGCGTGCAGGCCTACTTCAAGCGGCACGCCTGGGGCAACACCCGCCTGGCCGACCTGCTCGGCGCACTGGAGAAGGCCAGCGGGCGCGACCTCAAGGCCTGGTCCAAGGCCTGGCTGGAGACGGCCGGCATCAACGTGCTGCGCCCGGCGCTCACCCTCAACGGCGACGGCGAGATCGAGTCCTTCGCCGTGCTGCAGGAGGCCCCCGCGCTGCCGGCCGGCGCCAAGGGCGAGGCCGTCCTGCGCCCGCACCGGATCGCCATCGGCCTCTACGAGCTCACCGACGGCACCCTGGTGCGCACCGACCGGATCGAGCTGGACGTCGACGGCCCGCGCACCGAGGTCCCCGAGCTGGTCGGCCGGCGCCGCCCGGCCGTCATCCTGCTCAACGACGACGACCTCTCCTACGCCAAGGTCCGCCTGGACGAGGACTCGCTGGCCGTCGTCACCGAGCACCTGGGCGCCTTCACCGACTCGCTGCCGCGCGCGCTGTGCTGGGCCTCCGCCTGGGACATGACCCGCGACGGCGAGCTCGCCGCCCGCGACTACCTGGCACTGGCCGTCTCCGGCCTCGGCCGGGAGTCCGACATCGGCGTGGTCCAGTCGGTGCACCGCCAGGTCAAGCTCGCCCTCGACTCCTACACCGACCCGGCCTGGAGCGAGCAGGGTCTCGCCCGCTGGGCCGAGGCCGCCGAGGAGCAGCTGCGCGCCGCCCAGCCCGGCAGCGACCACCAGCTGGCCTGGGCCCGCGCGCTGGCCGCCGTCGCCCGCAGCGAGGGGCAGCTGGACCTGCTCGCCGGCCTGCTGGACGGCTCCACCGAGATCAAGGGCCTGGCCGTCGACACCGAGCTGCGCTGGACGCTGCTCGGCCGCCTGGCCGCCACCGGCCGCGCCGACGAGGCCGCCATCGCGGCCGAGCTGGTCCGCGACAACACCGCGGCCGGCCAGGAGCACGCGGCCAGCTGCCGCGCCGCCCTGCCGACCGCCGAGGCCAAGGCCAAGGCCTGGGCCTCGGTCATGGAGTCGGACAAGCTCACCAACTACGTCCAGGACGCGGTGATCGCCGGCTTCCAGCAGGCCGACCAGCGCGAGCTGCTGGCGCCGTACGGCGCCAAGTACTTCGCGGCGCTCAAGGACATCTGGGAGACCCGCAGCCACGAGATCGCGATGCTGATCATCGTCGGGCTGTACCCGTCGCTGCAGGTCGAGCAGGCCACGCTGGACGCCACCGACGCCTGGCTGAGCACGGCCGAGCCGGCGCCGGCACTGCGCCGGCGGGTCGTCGAGCAGCGGGCCGGGGTCGAGCGCGCGATCAAGGCGCAGGCCGCCGACCGGGCGGCGGGCGCCCGGGCGCTGGGGCACTGAGCCGGGCGGGGGCCCCGGGGGCGACCCCGGGGCCCCGCCGGTCGTTCCTTCGGGAACGCCTGAGGGGGCGCCGGACATCGTCCGGCGCCCCCTCAGGCGTTGTACGGGGCTTGGGTGGAGGGCCCTCGGTTACTTCTTCTTGTCCTTGCTGCCGTACGGCAGCCCGGCCAGGCCCGCGATGACCACGAAGGCCACGATCGGGAGCAGCACGTACAGGCCGAGGGTCTGGGCCACGGTCAGGCCGCTGCCCGGGTCGTCGCCGTCGTCCCGGGAGTAGGCCATGGCGGGCGACGACAGCAGCATCATCAGCGTGACCGTTGCGGTGACCGCGCCGGCTCGCAAAGCGTTCCTCTTGTCCACGCTGCTCAACTTACCCGCCACTTACCTCACCGCGCTCGGCGGGGTCGGCCTTTCGAGCCGGCCGGCCGGCGGCCCGCAGGAGGTCGGCCAGGCCCTGCCCGGCCGGGGTGGCGGCCAGCTCGTCCAGCGTCACCGGGCGGCCGGAGCCGTCAGCGACCGGCAGCCGCCAGTTGGGGTACTGGTCCCAGGTGCCGGGCAGGTTCTGCGGGCGCGGGTCCCCCACGAGATCGGGCAGCCAGACGCCGACCAGCTCGGCCGGGGTGGCCAGCAGGAAGCGGTACAGCACCCGCGCCGAGAGCGGTTCGTCCTCCGCCAGCAGGCCCAGCCGCGTCAGCTCGGCCCGCCAGTCGGCGAGCTCGCCCTCCGCCTGCGCCTGCTCCTCGTCCAGCGAACGGGCCAGCAGGCCCAGCCGGTGGCGCAGCTCGACGTGCTCGCCGGAGAGCCGGGCGGCGGTGCTCGGCAGGTCGTGGGTGGTCAGGGTGGCCAGGCTGCCGGGCCGCCAACGCTCCGGGGCCAGGATCTCGCCCTTGGCCTGCCAGTCCCGCTCGAACCAGAGCACCGAGGTGCCCAGGACGCCGCGCGCCGCCAGCTCCTCGCGGACCCCCGGCTCCACCGTGCCCAGGTCCTCGCCGATCACCGCCGTGCCGGCCCGGTGCGCCTCCAGGGCCAGCACGCCCAGCATCGCCTCCGCGTCGTAGCGGACGTAGGCGCCCTCGGTCGGCGGGTGGCCGACCGGCACCCACCAGAGCCGGAACAAGCCCATCACGTGGTCGATCCGGATGGCCCCCGCGTGCCGGGCCGCCGAGCGCAGCAGCTCCGCGTACGGGGCGTAGCCGGAGGCGGCCAGCGCGTCCGGGCGCCAGGGCGGCAGGCCCCAGTCCTGGCCGTGGGCGTTGAAGGCGTCCGGCGGGGCGCCGACCGAGATGCCGCCGCCCAGGGCGTCCTGGAGCGCCCAGGCGTCGGCACCGTCCGGGTGGACGCCGACGGCGAGGTCGTGGATAAGGCCGACCGCCATGCCGGCGGTGCGCGCGGCCTGCTGGGCCCCGGCGAGCTGCCGGTCGACCTGCCAGGCGAGCCAGCGGTGGAACTCGACGCGGTCGCCGAGTTGCTGGGCGGCGAGCGTGACGTGCGGGTCGTCCGGGTGACGCAGGCCCTTGGGCCACGCGTGCCAGTCGGCGCCGTGCACCTCGGCGAGGGCGTTCCAGAGCGCGTACCGCTCCAGCCACTCGCCCTCCCTGCGCCGGTAGGCCTCGTACGCGGCCCGGCCGCCCGCCCCGCGCGGCACCTCGTGCAGCAGCTCCAGGGCCCGGCGCTTGAGCGCCCAGACGGCGTCCCGGTCGATCAGGCCGTCGTGGCCCAGCACCTCGGCGCGCAGCCGGGCGGCGCGGCGCCCCAGCTCCTCGGCCTCGGCGCGCTGCTCGCCCGTCAGGTACCCGTACTCGGGGACCGCCTCGACGCGCAGGTGCACCGGGTCGGCGAAGCGGCGCGAGGAGGGCCGGTAGGGGGACGGGTCGGACGGGACGGCCGGCAGGCCCGCGTGCAGCGGGTTGATCTGCACGAAGCCCGCGCCGAGGCCGCCGGCCCACTGGGTCAGCTCTGCGAGGTCGCCGAGGTCGCCCATGCCCCAGGACCGGTCGGACAGGACGGAGTAGAGCTGTGCGAGGAAGCCCCAGCTGCGGCCGGGGAGCTGCGGCAGCCGCTCCGGAGCGACGATCAGATGGGCGTACTGCTCGGTGGCATCGGTCTGCGCCCTGAGCCGGTGCCGCCCGAGCGGCAGGTCGGCGGGCAGCCAGTGCGAGTGCCCGCGCGGCAGCTCCCAGACCCCGCCCTCCTCCAGCTCGACGCTGAGGCGCGCGTCCGCCGGCACGTCCAGCGCGGTGCGCCGCCCGGCCCGCACCACCACGCAGGGCGGCAGCAACCGCGCCCGCTGCTCGGCGCGGTGACGCTCCAGCGCCTCCCGCACCGCCTCCGGCGTACCGGCCTCCACGCCCAGCGCGGCCAGCACCGCGACCAGCGTCCGCGCGCCCGGGTGGTACGCCTGGTCCACTCCGTACGCCTGCGCCAGTGCCACCAGCTCCGCCGGGGGAGGCGGCGCGTCCTGCGCGGGCACCTCCAGGCCGTCGGCTCCGTCACGGTCGAGATAAGCGGCCACTCGCGGCTCCTGCGATGTCTCGGCAACGCCCAGTCAGGACAGCCACAGTCCTACCCGTGTGACGGCCCGGTGACTCGGTGCGACACGGCCTGTCGCATCACATCATGCCGAGACATCAGGTCAGCCTGCGCGAAGCACCATTACAGGCTCGACGCAATAGCGTGCACGTCGGCCGATACGAGAGGAGCACAATCCCGGCTGGTCAGGACCGACCAATAAGCGGCTCCTCAGAGCACTCTGCGCCAGCAGCCTCGAGGACCTTTCTGAGAAACTTTACCTCGACTGCAGTCCTCACAATCCCCACGGAAGTCAAATCCGCCAAAAGCGCACTGGCCTCACCAATAGTAATACCCAACGCCCGCCTGATTTCCTTAAGCAGAAGAGCACCCCGAGAATCCGCGGAGGATACAGTCAGCCGAAATGCTCCATGCCTGCAGATTACAGCATCCCTCAACCACGGCGGACCACCCCCAGCCCCGCCGTCATCACTAACGAGACCACAGGAATCACATTCCCACTCAGATACCCAACCTAGCAATCCACCCCTAAATACTTGAGCATTCCAGCCACGGGCATCAGCACCACAGTTGGTGCACTGCAGGCTGAACCGTACCCCCTGCTCGATCATTCCCATTCTCTCATTCTCATATACCTATCGACCGTGTCATAGAAACGCTGAGACGTACCAGATCCGTTTCGCGGATGGTGACCCGCCATCCCCCGATCGTACCACCGGTGGTGAAGCTCCTCGTGAACAATCGTATTTCTCAGGTCATTTCGACTCGAGAAGCGCTTCCGCCCAATCTGCGTCCCCACGCCCTTCATAGCCATTCCAGTATTAACAGTGGGACTATATTGAGGAATGTGAGCAAAGTTCAGGTCCTTGAAATCTTCGGCAACAATGGCCGCAAGCGCCCGAGTGCGCGAATTAGATGACGAGCCGGTCGCCGCATCGATGCTTTCCTGTCCGGCCCACGCATTCCCTTCGTGGCCGCCAGCATATTCCACCCCCTCGCCATTCTCTTTCCCCTTTAGAGAAACCTCACTACCCGATTCGCCCTTACCTGCTTTCGATTCTGTTCCAGCAGCATCGGGCGCCGATTCTTTGACTGCCTTCTCTTCCGCCGCCTTGGCCGCCGCTCTTTCGGCTGCTCGGGCCTCGGCGGCGGCGGTCTTGGCTGCGACGACGGCTTGGCCGGCTTCCGCTGCGGCGCGTTCGCCGGAGCGGATCATGTCGTAGGCCTTGTCGATCTCCTTGTAGATCTTGAAAGCCTTGATGCCGACCTTGATGGCCTTGAAGAGCTTGCCCCAGGGCACCGCGTTGAGCGCGGTGTTGACGCAGGCCATCACGTCGCCCTTGGTGAAGCAGTCCCGGGCGTCGTTGAAGCCGATCAGTTCACCGATCAGATCGACGACCTTGTGCACGATCTCGTCGCGCTTGCGCTTGCCCTCCTTGACGACCTGGTCGGCTGCATCCTGCTTCGCCAGAGCCTTCTGCACCCCTGCGTCAGGCGGCTCGATCGGGCCGGAAGCGGGCGGGCTGTAGATGAAGACCGCGTCGACGGCCTGGCCGTTACCCCGGGGTTCGTGGTTGTTGCTGCACTCTTCGGGCCTGTCGCAGCCCACCTTCAGGCCGTTGGCGTCCGACTTGTTGATCGGGCTGTTGTTGGCGTACGCGTACGCGTTCCACTGCTGCGGGTCACCGGCGTCCGTGATCGGGTCGGGGCTGATGAAGCGGCCCGCCTTCGAGTCGTACTCGCGGGCGCCCAGGAGGGTGAAGCCGGTGGCCTTCTCCTTGGTGCCACCCACGAAGCCCTTGTCACCGGCCCAGACACCCCCACCCGGCTGGGCGCCGCGCTCGTTGCCGAACGGGTCGGTGGGGCGGCGGACCTGGGCCAGGTCGTAGGCGTCGAACTGGACACCGTTGGTGCCGTGCGGGTCCGAGCTCTGGTAAGCGAGCGTGGAGGTGCCGTCGGTGGTGGTGCGGGTGATGGAGAGACCGTTGGGGGCCCCGTACGAGCGGACGTTGGTGACCACACCGGTCGTGGTGTCGAGCGTGAGCTGGTCGGCGCCGAGGTTGAGGGTGGTCTTCCCCGGGTCGCGGCGGATCAGCTGGCCGCCGGAGACGTCGTACAGGTAGCTGGTGCCTGCACTCTGGCCGGTGCCGGTGATCTGGTCGAGCTTGCCCTGGGCGTTCCAGGTCAGGGTCTTGGTGCCCGGGGTGTCGGTGATGGACGTCGTGTTGCCGGCGGCGTCGTAGGTGTAGGAAGTCACTGCCGTCCCGGTCGGACCGGCTTCCGTGGACTTCATCAGGGCGTGCGGTCCACCGGTGCCGCCGCCCGTCCTCGGGTCGGAGGACGGGGTGTTCGGACCGGTGCCGAACGTCTGGATGGTGGTGATGTCCTTGCTGGTGTCGCCGTTGACGTCCTTCTGGACCAGCTTGGTGCGGTTGCCGATCAGGTCGTACTCGTACTGCTGCCAGTACGGGGCCGGGCCGCCCACACTGGGCTGGCCCTCATTCAGTTCCGGGCCGCCGGCGTTGGTGCAGGCGCCGACTGCTGGAACGTTCGGCTGCGGCAGCGTCGTCTGGGTGCCGGTGTCCGTCCAGGCCTGGGCTAGCCGGCCCAGGTAGTCGTGGTTGAAGCACTGCAGGTCGGCGACCTCGCCGTCCTGGGCGTTGCGGGCCGAGGTGACCTGACCCAGCACGTTGTAGGTGTAGTCCACGACGTCGACACTCGCGGTCGGCGCGTTCTCCTTGTCCAGGATCGAGCGGGTGACCCGGCCGGTGGCGTCGTCGATCAGCGCCGTGGCAACGACATGTGCTCCCGCATCTCCGATGGTGGTACGGAAGGGGCGGCCATAGGGGTCGTACCGGACACCGCCGACGAAGGGGGTCGGTTCGTCGAAACCGAAGACGCTCGTCAGGCCGACGAACTGCCCCACTCCATCCGTGGTGAAGGTCAGCCGTTCTCTTCCCATACCTGCCACCGCAGGCATGAGAGTGCTCGCCAGCCGACCGGCCTCGTCATACGTGTTGTCGGTGACGTAAGTGCCGGCCAGGTTCCCTTCGACCGCCGGAATCACGGTCTTGGCACCGCGCTCGCGATAGCCCACGTCGTAGCCGGTGATCTCCGACTTGTACGCCGCGCCGCTCGCACCGCCGACGTACCGGGTGGTGGAGGTCGGCTTGCCCAGGGCGAGGGTGTCGTAGGTCCATCCCGCGACCTGCTTGGCGGGGTCGACCGCCGTGCCTTCGTAGGCCGCGACGGTGCGACCGAGCAGGTCGGCGACGCTGGTGGCGCTCTTGCCCCGGGAGTCCGTGACGGTGACGAGGTTGTGGCTGTCGTCGTAGGTCGTGGTGCCCGTACCCGAGTCCGGGTCGGTGCCCTTCACCGGACGGCCGAGCAGGTCGTACTCGTACGTCCAGAGGTTCCCAGCCGCGTCCTTGCGCCAGGCCTCCTTGCCTTCGGGCGTGTAGCCGTACGTCGTCTCGTCGTACGCCCCGGTCGGGGTGTCGGCCTTGTACTGGCGCAGGGCGACGGTGTTCCCGCGGCCGTCCATGACGGTCGCGGTGGCGTACCCGCCGGCGGGCGGGGTAGTGCGGATCTCGTCGGCGCCCGCGTACTCGGTGCGGCTGCGCCACTGCTCGATTCCGTAGGACTGGAAGATCGAGTCCGTGACTCGGCCCATGCCGTCGTACTTCTGCACGGTCTGGGACGGGATCTTGCTGTCCGGGTTGACCCCGCCGTTGGGAAGGAAGAGCTGGCCGCTGGGCGCCGCCTCGTCGTTGTAGTACGCAGCACTGGTCTTGGTCTGCCAGCTGTGGGAGTCGAACAGGGCGTCGGTGATCATTCGCCCGGTGGCGCCCGACGGGGTGCTGGCCTGGGTCTGACGGACCCGGCCGAGACCGTCGTAGATGGTGTAGCTCGACGTGTAGGTCTTCAGGTCACCCATCAGTGCCTGGGTGAGCACCTGCGAGGGCGCATTGGCGCCGTTGACCGCGTAGGAGAACTTCCGGTTCGGGCGGTTCGGGTTCTTGCTCCGGTCGTTGCCCGGGCTCCAGCCGGCCACCGAGCGGCCGAGGCCGTCGAAGTCCTGCTCCGAGACGCGCCCGTTCTCGTCCCGGATCTTGAACCGCCCCGGGTTCGATAGAGACCTCAGCTTGTGGTTGTGACCTGTGGTTTTGCAGTTGTGAGGTGGTAGGTGTTCTCGTACTCGACGGGCGGGACGTGGCCTATCTCACCGTGGAGTCGGCGGTGGTTATACCAATCGACCCACTCGGCGGTGGCGAGCTCGACCTGCGACAGCGTGCGCCAGGGCCGCCGGGGCTTGATCAGCTCGGTCTTGAACAGCCCGATCGTGGACTCCATGAGGGCGTTGTCGTAGGCGTCGCCGACCGACCCGATGGAGGCTGCGATGCCGGCGGCGTCGAGGTGCTCGGCCAGGCGGAAAGACGTGTACTGACTGCCCGCGTCGCTGTGATGTATCAACTCGCCCCGTCTGGGCGGGTATCCGTCGCGGTCGCGCTGCCACAAGGCCATCTCCAGGGCGTCCAGGACGAGCCTGGTCTGCTTCGTGGTCGCGGCGGACCAGCCGACGATGCGACGGG
>NZ_JBFAJO010000022.1:60067-118600 GCF_040655255.1 Kitasatospora sp. NPDC050463 | reverse complement strand
CAGCAGCCTCGGCTACCGCAGTCCAGCCGGCTACGAGAACGTCCTGGCGGCCTGACCACCACACCGAGGGTGTCCGTCAAAGCGGAGCAAGCTCAGCTCGCTCTCCTGACTCGTATCGGTGAGGGCGTCAACCCCGTCACCTCGGACGAACCCACGCTTGCCGTTACGGCACGGGCTCTCAAAGGCCGCGGGCTCGTCCTCATGCCGAAGGCTGCTGACAAGAAGTGGCGAGCAGAGATCACCGACGTTGGACGGTTCTATCTGGAACATGGCCATCACCCGGACCAGCCGGCCAAGAAGGTCGGTCGGCCTGCTGAGCGAGGCCAGGTTCAGGAACCGGCTACGAAGGTCGTCCGGCAGGACGCTCAGCCGAGCGAAGGGGCCGCAAGCCTGTTTTCGTCAGGGTGAACGAGAGCCAGTGCGTTAACGGAATCGGGAGCCAGCTCGCTCTGTTCGGAACGGTGCTGGCCGCTGGACGAGCGTGATCGTCAGCGAGTTTGGGCGCCACCCCTATCGGGTGATACCTCGTCACGAGGTTTCATGTCGTGGGGTGTCGTCACCACGGCGGTGAGCGTGGTCGATGGGTTGGTGGTCCGCTCTGTGTCCCTGACAGGCGGGTCCAGGTGGACACGGCCCGCTACCCCGGCACGGAGGACAGCCGATGCCGGTGGGGGCGGTTAGTGCTCGGCGGGGGCGGCGTGGCGGGCGGTCTTGACCGCCGAGATGAGCAGGATCACGGACAGGGCCGGGATGAGGACCAGATCGTCGATGACGCCGACAAGGAGCCCGCCGAGTATGGCCCCGGTGATGGAGCCCGCCGCCAGGATCGCGGTGAAGCGGAGGTTGGCCCGCAGGACGGCGAAGCTGCCGTCGCGGCTGTAGCGGGCGAAGGCGACGAGCATGGTCGGCAGGGACACCAGCAGCGACAGACTGCCCGAGATCTTGATGTCCGCGCCGTAGAGGAGCACGATCGTGGGGATCAGCAGCTCGCCTCCGGCGACGCCCATGATTGCGGCGACCACGCCGATCCCGAACCCGGCCACCACGCCGGCGACGACCTTGACCGGGATGCTGAGATCAAGCGTGCCCAACTTCGTGGTGTGAGTGAGGACCAGGGCGCCAGCCATGGCCACCATCAGGGCGGCGAGCACCTTGTAGAGGGTGGCGGTGCGCATCCGCACGGCCCAGGACGCGCCGGCCCAGGCCCCCAGCAGGCTCCCGGCGAGCAGGTTGACCGCGACTGTCCAGTGCGTGCCAAGGTCAGAGAACGGCACGGCGGCCAGCCGGGCGGGCAGCGCGGTCAGCACGACGATCAGGCTCATCGCCTTGTTCAGGATGACCGCCGCCAGGGCCGCGAACCCGAACATGCCGATCAGCAGGGGCAGCCGGAACTCCGCCCCGCCCAAGCCGATCATGCCGCCCAGCACACCGACCGCGGCCCCGCAGGCGAACGTCAGGGGCATCGAGCGAATGGCTCGGCCGGGCAGCACATCGGGGCTGGCGGTCACGGACGCAAACCTCCCTGCGGCGGCGCTCTGTGCGCGCCGGTCGGAGCCAAGCATGTCCGCCCACCGCCGACACGCCTACCCCGGGTCGGGAGGATCTCAGGTTCCTCCGATTCCTCCGACGGCTTCGCGTCCGTTCTCGTCGGTTCGTCCGAAGCCAGCACCGAGGGGCAGATCTCGAGTGGGTCGCGTCCGGCTGCCCATCACGGCCAACCGGAGCAAGACGATACTGCCGCGAACGCGGCGTGTCGGACCGTCAGGGCAGCTGGCTCCCAAACTCGATAACGAAACCACTGGCTCCCGAAACCGCTGCTGCACCGGCTCTCAAAACACCTGCTCAATACACCGCAAGCCCGAAGTCGGCGGTACCTACCCGTTCCACCCGCCCGCTGCCACCTCCCCGCTCGGTGACTGGGCCGGCGTTGATCGAGCAGGTTCAGCAAGCCGGGCAATTCCTGCGCATTCCGGATCCGTCTCCCGAGGAACGTGCGCGGCTGCGGCGGGCCTTTGACGCCGCGCGCGAGTACGCCCCCGACGGCTACCAGCTGAACTACAGCGGACGGGAGAAGGGCGACTTCTTCCTCGGCCTGCTGCGGACGAGCGGGCTCGACGAGACCGAGTGGAACCGAATCCGCCTCCAGCGAAGCAGGGTCATCACGGACGTCGACGACGTGATCGCGGCGATCAAGGCTGACCACAGCGCCTTCGAGATCTCCGAGGACGTGCTCCCACGAGTCCTGTCGATCGTCCGTCTGATCGCCGAGGAAGCCCTGTCGAGGCATGGGGACGTGACGATCTCGAAGAAGCGGCGCCAGGTCAGGCCGATGCTCAACGTCCACGGCAAGACCTGGGAGATCGAATTCAAGGAGCGGCAGAGGCACGTCCAGTACGTTCCCACCCCCAAGGGGCGACGCAAGACCTACGGCTGGCAACGGGTCACTCCCGCCCACCGATCCGAGCCGTCCGGCGAGCTCGACCTCTGCCTGGTCGAACCTCACCACAGCTACAACCGCGCCAATGCCTGGACGAAGCAGTGCGGAGACACACCCGTCCGTCAGCTGGAGGAACAGATCGGGGCTGCCTTCCGGGCCCTGAGAGCACGCGCCGAGGAGCAGGAAACGCACCGTCTGGCGTACGAGGCCGAGCAACGACGACTCAAGGACGAGCGGGAACGGGCGGAGACCGGGCGGCGGCGACTGGAGGCCGAGGAGAAGGAGCGCAAGCAGCGGAAATGGGAGAAAACGGTCGCGGCCGCCAAGGTCCACGCCGCCGAGGCTGCGCGGGCGGAGACCTTCGGGGCGGCCCTGGACCGGTGGCGTGCTGCGGCTGAGATCCGCCGGTTCTGTGCGGAGCTGAAGGAATCCGTGTCCCGCGCCACGTCCGTCGCGGAGGCTGAGCGCCTGCGTCAGTGGGCCAAGTGGGGCGAGGAAGAGGCCGACAGGATCGACCCGACGTCGCCCGGCCGCGGGCTCGGCGTCGAGGACTTCGAGGCCGAACCCACTGACGAGGCTCTGCGCCCCTTCCTCAAGGGCTGGAGCCCGCACCGGCCCGTCAAGGAAACACCGCCGACCGAGCATGCCCAGCCACCCCGCCAGCCAGACCCCTGGCGCGACCTCAGCGCCTCACCTCGGGACCAAGGCTGGAAATACGGACCCCAAGGTCGCGCTCAATGGTGGAGGCGATGACGCCGTGCCCTCGCTCGCGCAACGCCTTCACGGCCCGCTCGATCAGGGTGTTCAGCCGCTCCACCTCTTCGCGGAGAGCGAGCAACTCGTCATAACGGTCCACCCGCTCCTGGCCACACCACTCGCGGATGGTCCGGAGGGCGTCGTCTTCGGCCTTCAGCTTCCCGTCGTCCCGGCGGCGCTCCCAGGAGTGCCATGACGGAACGGCCCGCTCGCGGTCCACGGACTCCTGCCGGCGGTCGACCTCCGGCAGGATCTCCTCAGCCAGCATTTCCGCCACGCGCCGGGCGATCCGCTCGACGACCGGCCAGCCCGCCAGGCACAGCCCGGAGTGGTTCTCGTAGACCATCGGATCGGCGCGTAGCTCGGCCGGATCGAGGCCCAGGCGCTGTGCTGTGGCATCCAGGTCTGCCAGCTCCAACACGCCAGCGTCAGCCACGCCTTTGCGCAGCCGGACCTGGCTCTTTGGGCGGACGAACCCCAGGATCGTCCGGACCGCCTCGAACTCGGGGCTCTTACGCACCTGCCGGGACGCCTCGGTCAGCCTCAGCTCCGCAGCATCGTCAGCACGGAAGACCTCAACGTCGGCCCACCGGGCGACCAGTGATGCCTGCGCCACCCACTCCTGCAGTCCGGCCTCCTCACCTTCAAGGAACCGGACGTGCACCTGGGTCGACCGACGCGGGTCTCCCACTCGGACGATCTCCACACGGCGGACAGCGCCACCGAGCAGCTTGGGCTGGGCACGATAGGCCCAGTTCTCGTTGATCTCCACGCACCCATTGAGCCAAAGCGGCGCCCTGCCGCGCTACCGCTTCCCAGGACCGTTACCGGCCGGAAACGGAACGGGGACCGCCGTGAGGTGGCGCAGCAGACCATGGTTCCATGCAGCTAACCTCAGGAACCCTGCGCGGTCTTGAGTCGCGCATTCTCGCCCTCCAAGGCCGCGATACGCTGTTCAAGCTGCGTGCGAGTGAGGCGATTACTTTTGGGGGCTTGGGTGGAGGGATTTCTGGGATTCGCCAGCTCCGCTACAAGCCCGAGTGGCTCGTAGGCCACGATGGCCGAGGGGTCCTTGCCACAGTCCGGGCACCGCATTGACGATGATCCGTGCATCCTGGGATTGACCATGGTGCAGTGGCGCTTCGTCTCCACGATGTGGCCGCAGTAGAGACGCACGCGCCAACGCATGATCTGGTGATCCGGGTTCTTGAACGCTCCCAGCATCTCAAGCGCCTTTTTGCGGTGAGCGTAGCGCTGCTCCCTAAGCTCCGGATCCGCCTCCTCCTCGGCTTGCCACTTTTCCGCCTGCTTGTTGACGGCGTCACGGATCTGATCTGAGGATTTCTGTGAAGCATGATCTCGCCGAGTCAATTCATACGCTTCGAGCGGGACTCCATGCCTCTCATGAGCAACATCGGCCATGTGCGAACCGTATCGACGGCTGGATCGGACTGCCCGGACTGGTCGATTAGTCTCCGGCAATCGGTCATGTGCCGAAATATTTAGTGAGGTATCGGATCGCAAGTGATCAGTCGATGATTGGATAGTGGCGAGCTGTCCGATGCGCTCGGACGTCGGCCCGACGCCGGGTGACTTCGCCATCCCAGCCTGCCCGCTGCCCTGTCGCCGTTAGGCGTGGTTGGGGCTTTGGCCGTCCGGGCAGGAGACCTCGGCTTGGGGGCTGGGCTCAAGGTTCTCGGTGCATGCATGGCGAGACCCCGGCCGCGGGGTGCGGTCGGGGCCTCGTCCGGCGTGGCGGTACGGGTCAGTTGGCGTCGGCTGGGATGGTGCCGAGGCGGCCGGCCTGGAAGTCCTCCATGGCCTGCTGGAGTTCGCGGTGGCTGTTCATGACGAACGGGCCGTAGTGGGCGACCGGCTCCCGGATCGGCTGACCACCGAGGAGGACGACCTCGAAGTTGGCGCTTCGGGAGTCCTGGGTGTCGTCCGCCCGGATGGTGAGGGAGTCGCCCTCGCCGAAGACCACGGACTGGCCCATGTGGAACGGCCGACGCTCGGCGCCTGCCGAGCCGCTGCCGGCGAGGCCGTACGCCAGGCCGTTGAAGTCGGCGCGCCAGGGCAGCGTGACCTCGGCGCCGGGGTTCACGGACACGTGGATCATCGTGATGGGCGTGTGCGTGGCACCAGGGCCTTGGTGGCCCGCGATGTCACCGGCGATGAGCCGGACGAGCGCGCCGCCGTCCGCCGAGGCGAGCAGCTTCACGTTCGTGCCGCGGATGTCCTGGTACTTGGGCGCAATCATCTTGTCCGAGGCGGGCAGGTTCACCCACAGCTGCAGACCGTGGAAGAGGCCGCCGGACATGACCAGCGACTCCGGCGGGGTCTCGATGTGCAGCAGGCCGGAGCCGGCCGTCATCCACTGGGTGTCGCCGTCGGTGATGGTGCCGCCGCCGCCGTGCGAGTCCTGGTGAATGAAGGTGCCGTCGATGATGTAGGTGACCGTCTCGAAGCCGCGGTGCGGATGCCAAGGGGTCCCCTTCGGCTCCCCAGCGGCATAGTCGACCTCGCCCATCTGGTCCATCATGATGAAGGGGTCCAGGTACTTCTGGTTGATCTTGGCGAAGGCGCGGCGAACCGGGAAGCCCTCGCCCTCGAAGCCCTCGGGGGCGGTCGAGACGGCCAGGACGGGGCGGGCGACGGAGCCCTCGGCGGTGGCCGCGATGCGCGGCAGGATCAGCGGGTTCTCAACGGTCACGGCAGGCATGTCGGCCTCCTCAGTTGGGTTGGATAGCGATGTTCGTCCTGCGTCTTCGCAGGTCAGGGCCCTCTTGCGACTAGTCCCCCAACTGGACTAGCTTTTCGGCTCCCCGGCCGCGTAGTCCACCTCGCCCATCTGGTCCATCATGATGAACGGGTCCAGGTACTTCTGGTTGATCTTGGCGAAGGCGCGGCGGACGGGGAAGCCCTCGCCCTCGAAGCCGCTGGGAGCGGTCGACACGGCCAGCACGGGACGCGGTCGGGACCCCCCGGCGGGGGTGGTGACACGCGGCAGGATCAACGGGTTCTCGACGGTCACGGCGGGCATGGTCGGCCTCCTTCGGGGGGTTCCTCTGGCCTACGTCCACGAGATTAGTTCAATTCTCAACAAGAAGCAAGTTGAACTTTGAACTACATGCCGACGGTGGGGCTCGGGACCGTCTCCGGGGTCCGTCGACCCCCGCGCGACCGCGCGGGGCGTCAGCCGTACATGCGGCGCATGGTGAAGTCGACCATCTGCTCGACCGCCTTGGCGTCGAACACCATCCGGTGCTCACCCTCCATGTCCAGGGCGAAGCCGTACCCGGTCGGCAGCAGGTCGAGCACCTCGGCGCCGGTGACCGTGAAGTGCTTCGAGTCCTTGCCGGCGTAGCGGCGCAGCTCCTTCAGCGAGCTGAACATCGGGATCACCGGCGTCGGCGTGTTGTGCAGCGCCAGGAAGCCCGGGCGGTCGCCGCGCGGGCAGTGCACCTTGGAGGTGATGAAGATGGCCTGGAAGTCCTCCACCGCCATCGAGCCGGTGGTGAAGGCCCGGACGGCGTCCGCCAGCGACGGCGGGGAGGGCTCCGGGTACAGGGACTGCTGCTGCGACGCCTGCGGCTGCTCGCCGTACGGGCCGGGGCCGGGCATGCCGTTCATGCCCGGCTGCGGTCCCGCCTGCTGCTGGTAGGGATCGCCCGGGTATGCGTTCTGGTCATAGCCGTACACACGGACAGGCTATCGGGAGCGCAGCCGCCTGTGCGGGCGTCGATCCTGACAAGGAGTGGTCGTCCCGGCTTGTGGGACGTGACCACGTTCATAGCGGATTCACCGCCAGGGGCTTGAAACAAGTTACCGCTGGGTAGCATCATGATGCCTACTGGTGGGTACGGGGCGCCCGAACGCGGCGGTCTCCCGGAAGCGACGAACCGGAGAAAACGGCGATGGGTCACTACAAGTCCAACCTGCGGGACGTGGAGTTCAACCTCTTCGAGGTGTTCGGCCGCGAGCAGGTCTACGGCACCGGACCGTTCGCGGACATGGACGTCGAGACCGCGAAGAACATCCTGAGCGAGATCGCGCGCCTTGCCGAGAACGACCTCGCCGCGTCCTTCGTCGACGCCGACCGCAACCCGCCGGTCTTCGACCCGGAGACCAACACCGCTCCGGTCCCGGCCTCGTTCAAGAAGAGCTACCAGGCCTTCATGGACGCCGAGTGGTGGCGCCTGGGCATCCCGGAGTCCATCGGCGGCCAGGTCACCCCGTCCTCGCTGATCTGGGGCTTCGCCGAGCAGATCCTCGGCTCGAACCCGGCCATCTGGATGTACTCCTCCGGCCCGGCCTTCGCCGGTGTCATCGCCGACGAGGGCACCGAGGAGCAGCTGGAGATCGCCAAGCGGATGACCGACCGCCTCTGGGGCTCCACCATGGTGCTCACCGAGCCGGACGCCGGCTCGGACGTGGGTGCCGGTCGCACCAAGGCGATCAAGCAGGAGGACGGCTCCTGGCACATCGAGGGCGTGAAGCGCTTCATCACCTCGGGCGAGCACGACATGTCCGAGAACATCATCCACATGGTGCTGGCCCGCCCCGAGGGCGGTAAGCCGGGCACCAAGGGCCTCGGCCTCTACATCGTGCCGAAGTACGACTTCGACTGGGAGACCGGCGAGCTCGGCGAGCGCAACGGCGTCTACGCGACCAACGTCGAGCACAAGATGGGCCTCAAGGCCTCCAACACCTGCGAGATGACCTTCGGCGCCAAGCACCCGGCCAAGGGCTGGCTGCTGGGCGAGAAGGTCGACGGCATCCGCCAGATGTTCAAGATCATCGAGTTCGCCCGGATGATGGTCGGCACGAAGGCCATCGCCACCCTCTCCACCGGCTACCTGAACGCGCTGGAGTACGCCAAGGAGCGCGTGCAGGGCGCCGACATCTCGCAGTTCCTGGACAAGACCGCGCCGCGCGTGACCATCACCCACCACCCGGACGTGCGCCGCTCGCTGATGACCCAGAAGGCGTACGCCGAGGGCATGCGCGCGCTGGTCCTGCTCACCGCCTCGACCCAGGACGACGTGCTGGCCGCCCGCCTGCGCGGCGAGACCGACGAGGCCGCCGAGCGCCTGAACGACCTGCTGCTGCCGATCGTCAAGGGCTACGGCTCGGAGAAGTCCTACGAGCAGCTCGCCCAGTCCCTGCAGACCTTCGGTGGCTCCGGCTACCTGCAGGAGTACCCGATCGAGCAGTACATCCGGGACGCCAAGATCGACACCCTCTACGAGGGCACCACCGCGATCCAGGGCCAGGACTTCTTCTTCCGCAAGATCGTCAAGGACGGCGGCCAGGCGCTCACCGCGCTGTCCGAGCAGATCCAGAAGTTCCTCGGCTCCGCCGCGGGCGGCGACGCCCTGGCCGCCGAGCGCGAGCTGCTCGCCAAGGCCGCCGGTGACCTGGAGGCCATCGTCGGCAAGCTGCTGGCCGACCTCTCCTCGGTCGAGCAGGACGTCAAGAACATGTACAAGGTGGGCCTCAACACCACCCGCCTGCTGATGGTCTCCGGCGACGTCGTGGTCGGCTGGCTGCTGCTGCGCCAGGCCGCGGTGGCCCTGGCCAAGCTGGAGGCCGGCGCCTCGGAGAAGGACGTCGCCTTCTACCAGGGCAAGGTCGCGGCGGCCCGCTTCTTCGCCAAGAACATCCTGCCGACCGTCGGCTCGCAGCGCCTGATCGCCGAGGGCATCGACAACGAGATCATGGAGCTGGCGGAGGAGGCGTTCTGACGCCCACCCGCCCACTGACCGCCTGACCCAACCCTCACACCGAAGGGCCCGGTTCCTCGACCGGGCCTTTCGGCGTTCCTCCGTCCCGTCCCGTCCGGCTCGCGGCTCCCCGGCTGCCCTTCGCGGCAGCCGGGACCGGGCCGGGCCATGACCGTCCGCGACCGGCCGCAACCACTGGGTGCGCGGGATCCGGCGCGGCGTCAGTTCACCTTCGGGTCCGCGTTCTGCATCCGTTGGGAGGTTCCGAGTGTCCTGTCCGTGTACGGGCATATGCTCAAGGTGCGAAGCCGACCCCCATCCGGTTTCAGCCCTCCCTCGACTCAGGAGCAGCATGTCGACCGCCGCCCGTCAGGCCTTCTTCGACCGGACGCACACCGATGATCTGATTGCCTTCCTCGGTACCTCACCGTCGCCCTACCACGCGGTCGCCAGCGCCGCCGAGCGGCTGGAGAAGGCGGGTTTCCGGCAGGTCGCCGAGACGGACGCCTGGGACGCCGTGGCCGGGGGCCACTACGTGATCCGGGGCGGCGCGCTGATCGCCTGGTACGTGCCGCAGGGCGCCGGTCCGCAGACGCCGTTCCGCGTCGTGGGCACCCACACCGACTCGCCGAACCTGCGGGTCAAGCCGGTGCCTGACACCGGCTCGGCGGGCTGGCGGCAGGTCGCGGTGGAGATCTACGGCGGCGTGCCGCTGAACACCTGGCTCGACCGCGACCTCGGCCTCTCCGGCCGCCTCGCGCTGCGGGACGGCAGCTCCCGGCTGGTGCAGCTGGACGAGCCGCTGCTGCGCGTGCCGCAGCTGGCGATCCACCTGGACCGTCAGGTCAACGAGGGGATGAAGCTCGACAAGCAGCGCCACCTGACCCCGATCTGGGGCCTCGGCCCGGTCGACGAGGGCTCGCTGATCGAGTACGTCGCGGAGCGCGCCGGGGTGGCCGCCGCGGACGTGGCCGGCTGGGACCTCATGACGCACGACGTGCAGCCCGCCAGCTACCTGGGCCGGGACCGCGAGCTGCTGGCCGGGCCGCGCCTGGACAACCTGCTCTCGGTGCACGCCGCCACCGCCGCGCTGGCCGCCGTGGCCGGCGCGGACCTGCCGTACATCCCGGTGCTGGCCGCCTTCGACCACGAGGAGACCGGCAGCGAGTCGGACACGGGCGCGCAGAGCCCGCTGCTCGGCAACGTGCTGGAGCGCAGCGTCTACGCGCGCGGCGGCAGCCCCGAGGACCGCGCCCGGGCGCTGGCCGGCACCGTCTGCCTCTCCTCCGACATGGGTCACGCCGTCCACCCGAACTACAGCGAGCGGCACGAGCCGGGGCACCACCCGATGCCGAACGGCGGGCCGATCCTGAAGGTCAACGTCAACAACCGGTACGCGACCGACGGCATCGGCCGGGCCGTCTTCGCGGCGGCCTGCGAGAAGGCCGGCGTGCCGTGGCAGACCTTCGTCTCCAACAACGCCATGCCCTGCGGGACGACGATCGGCCCGATCACCGCGGCGCGGCTCGGGATCAGCACGGTGGACTGCGGCATCGCGGCGCTCTCGATGCACTCGGCGCGCGAGCTGTGCGGCGCCGACGACCCGTACCTGCTGGCGAGCGCGGTCAAGGCCTTCCTGGAGGGCTGAGCCCGCACGGCACGAAGGGCCCGGCAGTCGCCGGGCCCTTCGTGCCGCCGGTGCCGGTCGCGGCTACTCCATTCCGGCGAGCACCAGCGGCAGCCGGCGCGCGCCGTCCGCGGCCAGCTTCACCGGCACGCCCCAGTCCTGCTGGTGGACGTGACAGGACGGGAACTCGATCTCCGGGTCGTCGTCGCAGGAGGCGGCCATCGCCGAGACGTGCAGCACGCCCTCCGCCACCTGGTCGGAGAGCACCAGCTCGCGGGAGAGCGCGGTGTCCGCCCCCGCCCCGGAGAGCAGCAGTTCGGGCGGGGTGGAGCTGACCAGCAGCCGGGTGGACGGACCGTAGCGCTCGTCCAGCTTCTGGCCGGTGGGCGCCGAGAAGACCACGTCCACCCGGAACGTGCCGGGGGCGACCTCGGTGGCGGCCCGCTGGGTGCGGTGCGCGACCGACTCGACCCGGACGGCCTCCTCGGGCAGCCGCAGCCTGGTGAGTCGGTGCCGGGCGGACTCGACCACCACGATGTCGCCGTCGACCAGCACCGCGCCGGAGGGCTCGCGCAGGTCGGTGGCGAGCGTGGTGACCTCGCCGCTCGCCGGGTCGAAGCGGCGCAGCGCGTGGTTGTAGGTGTCACTGACGGCCACCGAGCCGTCGGGCAGCACGGTGACGCCCAGCGGGTGCTGGAGCAGCGCCTGCTCGGCCGCGCCGTCGCGGTGGCCGAAGTCGAACAGGCCGGTGCCGACGGCGGTTCGGACCGTCTTCGTTTCACGTGAAACCGAGCGCAGCGACGAGGTCTCCGAGTCGGCCACCCAGAGCAGTTCGCCGTCGGCCGAGACGGCCAGGCCGGACGGCTGGGCGAACCAGGCCTCGGCGACGGGGCCGTCGACCAGGCCCTCGTTGGTGGTGCCGGCCGCGACACCGACGGTGCCGTCGGCCGGATCGTACGCCCAGAGCTGGTGGACGCCGGCCATGGCGATCCAGACCCTGCCGTCGAACCAGGCGACGTCCCACGGCGAGGAGAGGTCCACCTCGCGGGCCGGGCCCTCGGTCGCGGAGCCCTGCCACCACTGGCGACCGGTACCGGCCAGGGTCTCGACGCTGCCGTCGGCCAGCCGGACACCGCGCAGCGCGTGGTTGACGGTGTCGGCCACGATCACGTCGTACGCCGAGCCCTCCGGGAGCAGGGCGAGGCCCTGCGGCTCGCTGAACCGGGGGCTGGTGCCGTCGACCAGCCCGCGCACGCCGTCCCCGATCCGGCGGACGACGCTCTCGCCGTCCTCGGCCAGCTCGACCAGCGAGTGGTGGCCGGAGTCGGCGACCAGGAAGTGCCCGTTCGGCAGCCGGACGGCTTTGCCGGGGAACTTGAGGTCTCCCGCGGTGGGCTCGGGCGCCACGTAGGGGCCGTCGCCGCGGCGCAGGGTGCCCTTGGCCGCGTGCTCCGCCTCCAGCTCCTCGACCAGCCGGGCGATGGCGTGCGCGTGCCCCTCGCCGGCGTGCTGGGCGACCACGTAGCCCTCGGGGTCGATCACCACCAGCGTCGGCCAGGCCCGCACCGCGTACTGCTTCCAGGTGGCGAGCGCCGGGTCGTCCAGCACCGGGTGGTGCACCTCGTACCGGGCGACGGCGTCCACCACGGCCTGGTGGTCGGCCTCGTGGACGAACTTGGGGGAGTGCACGCCGACGATCACCACGGTGTCGCGGTGCTTCTCCTCCAGCTCACGGAGTTCGTCCAGGACGTGCAGACAGTTGATGCAGCAGAAGGTCCAGAAGTCCAGGACGGTGATCTTGCCCCGGAAGTCGGCGAGTGTGAGCTCCTTGCCGCCGGTGTTCAGCCAACCGCCTGCCCCGACCAGCTCGGGGGCGCGTACACGTGCACGAGATGCCATACCCCCATCAAACCGCACGAGGGGCGCTCCTCATTCCGGCGGGAAGCCGGTCCAGAATGGGGAGCCTCAAGCCGTGGAGCGTGGCCTGCGCTGGTGCTTGGCCGCCTTGTAGGCGTCGACGGACTTTCGTGAGGAGTGCCAGACTCCGTCCGAGCCCTGTACCGCGCTCAGACGCCCCCGCTGTGCCGCCTGCCGGAGCGCGGCCAGCGAGAGCTCCTCGTCGACGAGCGCAGCAAGCGGGACCATTCCGGCGGGGCCTGCCACGTTGGGGACGACGAAGCGATTGAGGTTGTCCTCCATCGCCCGGGCGATGAGCTCGCCGAGGGCGCCGAAGTCTCCTGCGTCCGCCCTGCGTAGTGCAGCCAGGTATGCGTCCCGCTGCCGCTTGAAGATGATGACCGGGGGATATCCGAGCCGTACCAGGACGAGGTTGATGACAAGTCGGCCGGTTCGGCCGTTGCCATCGAGGAACGGGTGGATTCGCTCGAACCGGTTGTGGACCTGGGCAAGCTCTTCCGGAAGCGGGCGTGCGAGATCTTCGTTCTTCTCGATCCGCTGGCCGAGGGCACATACGTCGCCGACCCACTGCTCGACCTGTGCCGGGACGAGCGGCCAAGGCGGCGGTGTCATCCCCTCGGCGAAGGAAGCGATGTCGTGTTCGCGGAAGTTGCCGGGCCCCTCGCGATCGCCGCTGTCGGGGTGGGGAGCGATGTTCCAGACCGGTGTCATCGCCACGTGGTGGATGTGACGGATCTCGGTGAGCGTGACGAGGCGACCGTCGTGCCATGCGTCGGGTTCCAGCGCCTGGCCGGAGGCCGAGCTGGCCGCATCCGCGTAGCCCTGGACCTCGTTGTACTCGCTCAGCGGCTTCGCACCGACCGCCCGCCCCTGGTCGAGCAGCGCCTGCACCTCGCGGAGTACCAGGGTGTTGCCTTCCAGGGCCGTCGAGTGGTGCGCTTCCTGGTGCCGGATGTCGTCCCAGATTTCCCGGGCCTCCCGGGGGTTGGGCAGTCCACCGAAGCGCTCGTTCAGCTCGGTCAGCGCTCCACCGAGGCGGCTGTAGACGGTGCTACGGCTGGGCCTGCCTCGTCCGGCCATCGTTGGCTCCCCCAGAGTTGATACATGCCAGGTGCAGCGAATTGAACTTATCAACTCTGCCGGCCCGGGGAGGCCGGGGGCGGGCACGTTCACTCGGTCGTGGAGAGATTCCCCTACGGAAGAGCCCGGAAGTCCGGGCGGTGGCGCTGCCCGGTCACTGCGGCCGGGACTGGCCGGCCAGGGCCGGGGTGGGTGGGGGCGTGGTCGGCGGTTCGGGGGTGGGGGTGGGTGCGGTGGGGCGGGGGCGGCGGGAGACGGTGTCGCACCAGGTGATCAGGCGGCGGCCGACCTCGATCATCGGCGTCTCCAGGCGGCGGTGCAGCAGGTCGGCGGCGGCCAGGGCGACCAGGCAGACGGCGGCCGCGAACAGCGGGGTGCCGCCGGGCAGCCACGGGGCCAGGGCGGCGGTGACGCTCACGGCCGAGGCCTGGAGCAGGTAGAGGCCGTAGGAGCGTTCGCCGACGAAGACCAGCGGGCGCAGTGAGAGGACCAGGCGGCCCGGGCCGGGGCCGAGCAGGGTGGGCAGCAGGAGCGCGACGCCGAGGCCGAAGAGGAAGATCGTGACCTGCTCGCCGCCGAAGTGGGCGGTCAGGTTCGGCAGGTTCGCGTGCAGGACGAGGAAGCCGGCACCGGCCACCGCGCCGACGACCGGGTGGGTCAGCGGGCTGAGCAGGGCGAAGCCGCGGCGGCTGTGCAGGACGACGGCGAGCAGGGCGCCGATCAGCAGCACCGAGTAGTGCAGGCCCATGCCCTTCCAGGTCTCGTTGTACGGCACCAGGACGAGGGCGATCGCGGCCACCGCCAGCGGGATGCGGAGCTTGTCGGAGATCAGGCCGACCAGGACCAGCGCGAGCGGCCAGACCAGGTAGAACTTCTGCTCGATGCCGATGGTCCAGGTGTGCAGGTACGGGGTGTCGCCGGCGAGGTGGTACTCGTTCATGAAGCCGAGGTAGTTCGGCAGATGGTCCATCAGCACCGCCCAGCCGTGGCCGGAACGGTAGACGGCGACCATGGTGATCGCCAGCCCCAGGTAGTACAGCGGCACGATCCGGAAGACCCGCCGGAGGTAGAAGTTCCGCAGTGATATGCGCCCGGTGCGGTCCCGTTCCCGGAGCATCAGGGTGGTGATGAGGAAGCCGGAGAGGACGAAGAAGGCGTGGACCCCGATCCAGCCGGAGAGGAACCGGGACTCCGGGCCGCCGTAGTGGAAGAAGACGACGATCACGGCGGCGAGCGCGCGCAGCCCGTCCAGTGCGTCGAACCGCCGCATCGCGAGGAATTCGGCGTGGGTGAGTCGGCGCATGGGGAGTCTCCGGGCGGACGGGGTGTCGTTGCCGGGGCGCCCGCGGGCACCCTCGATCAGGGCAGCGACATCATGGCCGACCGTGGCCGTTCTTGACCATCCGGTGGCGGACTGTGGCGGTTCCGTGCAGCCCGTGCGAACGGCTCAGCCCAGCTCCGCCGGGACCGAGGACCAGCGGACCTCGCCGTCCTGCTGCTCCTCGGTGGGGGTCAGACCGGCGGCGCGGGCGACGGCGGCGGAGGCGTGGTGGTCGGGGTGGATGTGGGCGAACACCTCGGTGACGCCGGCCGCCCGGAGGTGGGCGACCAGGGCGCCGGCGGCCTCGCAGGCGAGGCCGCGGCCCTGCCAGGGGGTGCCGAGGACCCAGGCGATCTCGGCGGCGTCCGCGCCGACGGTGGCCTGCACGTAGCCGGTCAGCCGGCCGTCGGCGCGCAGTCGCAGGGCCCAGTTGCCCCAGGCCACGGCGGGGTCGGGGGAGCCGGCGGCGAGCCGGGCGTAGCGGGCCCGCAGGGCGTCGGCGGTCGCCGGTTCGCCGCCGGTGAAGGTGTGCAGGGCCGGGTCGGCGAGGGCGGCGGCCAGCTCCTCGGCGTGCTCGGGCCCGATCGGGAGGAGGTCGAGGCGCTCGGTGTGCAGGGTGACGGCGGTGGCGGAGGCGTCGGCGGGGTTCACGGGGCCATTCAACTCCGGTGTGTGGCGGTGCTTCGCGCCGGGAGGCCGATCGGGTCGAATGGACGGTACGTCCATGCGGAGGAGGCGGTATGCGGTACCTGGTCAGGGAGAAGCTGTTCGCGATCGGTGACGACTACTGGATCGAGGACGACCGGGGGCATCGGGCGTTCCTGGTGGACGGCAAGGTGCTGCGGCTGCGCGACACCTTCGAGCTGAAGGACGCCGGCGGCCGGGTGGTGGCGGTGGTGAAGGAGAAGGCGTTCACCGTCCGGGACGCGATGAAGATCGAGAACGCCGACGGCGACGTGGTCGCGACCGTCCGGGAGAAGCTGTTCACGCCGTTCCGCGACAAGTACCTCGTGGAGCTCGCCGGTGGCGGCGAGCTGAAGATCCACGGGAACCTGATCGACAAGGAGTACCGGATCGAGAACGATCGCGGCGACGACCTCGCCCGGATCTCCCGCACGTGGTTCCGGGTCCGTGACACCTACGGCGTGGAGGTGGCCGACGGCGCCGACGCGGGGCTGCTGCTGGCCGTCGCGGCCTGTGTGGACCATCTGACCGAGGAGGACTGACTGACCGGAGGAGGACTGACCCCGGGCCGGGCCGGGCAGGTCAGGTCAGGTCAGGTCAGACGATGATGTGCGGCAGGAAGCGGGCACCCTGGTGGGTGATCGGGCTGTCGTCCGTCTCGCGGATGCCGAGGCCCGCCGCCTCGCCGTCGATCACCCAGGTGCCGAGCACCGGGCGGTTGCCGTCGAAGTCGGGCAGCGGGTGGTACTGCTGGTAGCAGTGGCCCTCGGCGCCGTAGCGGTCCGGGTCGCCGGCCCAGGCGGCGAGCCGGGTCACGCCGCCGTCCGGCCCGACGATCCGGACGCCGGCGCCCTCCCGGCCCAGCAGCGGCTTGGCCGCGTACCCGGGGCCGTCCGGGTCGGCGAGTTCGCGCGGGCCGTCCAGGTAGGCGGGCAGCAGGTTGGGGTGGCCCGGGTAGAGCTCCCAGAGCACCGCCAGCAATGCCTTGTTGGAGAGCAGCATCTTCCAGGCCGGCTCGATCCAGAGCGTGGAGCCGGTGCCGCCGCCGTGGTCGATGACGTCCAGCAGCTGCTCGCCGAACTCCTCCTCGGCCAGCCACTCCCACGGGTAGAGCTTGAACGCCGAGCGGATGAAGCGGTGTTCGAGGTCGACGAAGCGGCCGGAGAGGCCGTCCCAGCCGATGTCCTCCATGGCGATGCCGACCGTTTCGATGCCGGCCTGCTCGGCGCACTCCTGGAGGTAGAGGGTGGTCATCCAGTCCTCGCCCTCGGTGTCGCCGCGCGAGTGGGCGAAGTGCACCGGGCCGGGCGGCAGCAGGTGCTTCTGGCGGGCCCAGGAGGCGACCAGCCGCTCGTGCAGCGAGTTCCACTGGTCGGCGGCGGGGAAGCGCTCCTCCATCCAGAACCACTGCGGGCCGGCCGCCTCGATCAGCGAGGTCGGGGTGTCGGCGTTGTACTCGAACAGCTTGGCCGGGCCGGTGCCGTCGTACGCGAGGTCGAACCGCCCGTAGACGGCCGGCTGTTCGTCGCGCCGCCGCCAGGACTCGGCGACGGTCGCGGCGAGCCGGGGGTCGGTGATCCCGTAGTCGGCGAACCGGCCGGTCCGGACCACGTGGTCGGCGGCGGTCAGGCACATCCCGTGCAGTTCCTCGACCACCTCCTCCAGCGCCTCCACCTCGGGCACCGAGAACTCGTAGTACCCGCTCTCGTCCCAGTAGGCGTGCGGGCCGCCCTGGTTGCAGGGATCGGAACACATCGCGTAGATCAGGCCCTGGCCCTCGACGGTGGCCAGCCAGTCGGGACGCGGGGCAATGGTGCGGCGGCGCATCGCGGTCAGCCCCCGCCCGAGCCGCTGGAGCCGGACGGGCAGCCGAAGCCGCCGCGCTTGGTGGCGGCCTTGTCGAAGGTGCCGCCGAGCGCGGTGGTGCCGCCCGAGCCGCAGTAGTACCAGCGACCGGCGGCGGCGTTGGTGGTGGCGCCCGTGCACGCGTGGCTGTCGAGCACCTTGAGCGTCGACGGGTCGACGCAGCGGCTCGGCGGGTTGCCACCGCTGCCGGAGGAGCAGCCGGAGAGCGCCAGGGCGAGGGTGCCGACCATGCCGAGGGTGACGAAGCCCGAGCGGCGCCGGGCGTCCGGTCCCGTGCCGCCGGTCCGGATGGCTGTGGGGGGTGACTGGGACGGCGTCATGGCGCCCGATGGTACGCGTGGGCCGCGATGGTACGGGAGGGGCCCCGCATTCCTGTCCTGCCACGGGGTCGATGGGATATGTTTTGCCGATCCTTGACCGTCGGACCGGGCGGAGCCGGACCCGGCGGGATTCAGTGAGCGGACACGGGGGACGGACACCCATGAACGACATCCTGCACGGCCTCGGTGCGGCGGCCGCCTTCGGCGCCGTCGGCGTGGTGCTGCTGCTGCTCGGCGTCGGCCTGGTCGACGTGCTCACGCCGGGCAGGCTCGGTCACCAGATCTGGGTCGAGCGCAACCGCAACGCCGCCGTGGTGCTCAGCTCCGCGCTGCTGGGCATCGGCGGCATCGTCTTCACCGCGATCATGTACACCTACGAGGACTTCGGCAAGGGCCTGGTCTCCACGGCCTGCTTCGGCCTGCTCGGCCTGGTGCTGATGGCCGTCGCCTTCTGGGCGGTGGACATCCTGACGCCCGGCAAGCTCGGCGCCATCCTGGTCGACCCCGAGCCGCACCCGGCGGTCTGGGTCACCGCCAGCTGCAACGTCGCGGTGGCGGCGATCGTCGCGGCCGCGATCGCCTGACCCACCGGCGCCTGACCCGCGGGCGCCTGACCCGCCGCCGCCGGACCTGGCCCCGCGTGACGCCCGGTGCCCGGTCGGGTCACGCGGCTCCCTGGTCGGGGTGCGCGGCCCCGCCGAGGACGTGCTCGCGGCCCCAGGCCCCCAGCGGTGCCAGCGCCGCGTTGAGCCGCGCCCCGACCGCCGTCAGCGAGTACTCGACGCGCGGCGGCACCTCCTGGTACGACTCGCGGTGCACGATGCCGTCGGCCTCCAGCTCGCGCAGATGGGCGGCGAGCACCTTCTCGGTGATCCCCGGCACCTGGCGGCGCAGCTCGCCGAAGCGGCAGTACGGCCGCTCGTCCAGCGCCCAGAGGATCAGCACCTTCCACTTGCCGCCGATCACGTCCATCGCCGCGTCGATCCCGCAGACGTACCCACCCGGCCTCGGCACCGTCGCCATGCCCCACCCCTTCCGACCTCATCGCTCACCTCAGGGTAACCACCCACACCGAAGTGCGTACTTGTCCGCCGACTCCCCTGGCGACGAGCCTGATCGGCATGGCACAGAAGAACGTTGACCCCCTGTCGAAGACCGCCCCGACCTCCCTCACCCTGCTCGGACTCGGCGCGATGGGCGCCGCGCTGGCGCGGACCTGGCTCGCCGCCGGGCATTCGCTGACCGTCTGGAACCGCACCGCCGCCCGGGCCGAACCGCTCGCCGCCCAGGGCGCCACCGTCGCCGCCACCGCCGCCGAGGCGGTCGCGGCCAACCGGCTGGTGGTCGTCTGCCTCCTCGACGACGCCTCCGTCGAGGAGGCGCTGGACGGCGTCGACCTGGCCGGCCGGGACCTCGTCAACCTGGTCACCAGCACCCCCGGCCTGGCCCGCGCCCGCGCCGCCTGGGCCCGCGAGCGCGATGCCCGCTACCTGGACGGCGGGATCATGGCCGTCCCGCCGATGATCGGCGTCCCGGCGGCCGGTCCGTACGTCTTCTACAGCGGCTCGCAGGAGCTCTTCGAGGAGCACCGCGACACCCTGGCCGTCCCGGCCGCCACCCGGTTCGTCGGCGAGGACGCCGGCTTCGCCGCCCTGTACGACGTGGCGCTGCTGAGCGCCATGTACGGCATGTTCGCCGGGGTGGCGCACGCCTTCGCGCTGATCGGCAAGGAGTCCGTGGCCCCGAGCGACCTCGCCCCGCTGCTGACCTCCTGGCTCCAGGCGATGGCCGGCTCGGCGGCGCAGACCGCCGCACAGCTGGAGTCCGGCGACTACACCCTGGGGGTGGTCTCCAACCTCGCCATGCAGGTCGCCGGCACCCCCACCTTCCTGCGCACCGCCGAGGAGCAGGGCGTCAGCCCCGAGCTGCTCGCCCCGTACTTCGAGCTGATGGCACGTCGGCTCGCGGAGGGGTCCGGAGCGGAGGACCTGACCGGCGTGATCGACCTGCTGCGGCGCTAGGCGGGGCGAGGGGGCGTCCGGAACGCGTGCCGCCGCTGCGCCCGTCCGGGCCGGCGCTCCGGGTGGCGCCGTCAGTTGCCGGCCCCGGGGGTGATCCTCCCGGGGCCGGCAACTGACGGCGGGCAGGTGCTAGCCCGCCGCGCGGTCGGTGGCGGGGCGGCGACGCAGAGTCGGGTCGGTGAGGGCGGGCGGCTGCCAGACGCCGTCCGGGTGGTAGACGTTCGTACCGGGCGGGACGATGGCGTCGATCCGGTCGAGGGCGGCGTCGTCCAGGGTGAGGTCGGCGCCCTTGAGGGCCGCCGCCAACTGCTCCCCGGTGCGCGGGCCGATGATCACCGAGGTGACGGCCGGGTGCGCCAGCGGGAAGGCGACGGCCAGTTCGGGCAGGGTGCGGCCGAGGTCGTCGGCGAGCGCGGTCAGCTCCTCGACGGCGTCCAGCTTGGCCGCGTTGACCGGCAGCGCCGGGTCGAAGCGGGCCGGGGTGAGGGCGGCCCGGCCGGTGCCGAGGTCGATCGGGCGGCCCTTGCGGTAGCGGCCGGTGAGGAAGCCGGAGGCGAGCGGGCTCCAGGTCAGTGCGCCCATGCCGAGCCGTCGGACGGTCGGCAGCACCTCCCGCTCGACGCCCCGGGCGAGCAGCGAGTACGGCGGCTGCTCGGTGCGGAAGCGGGGCAGGCCGCGGCGCTCGGCGACGTGGTACGCCTCGACGATCTCCTCGGCGGGGAAGGTCGAGCAGCCGAAGGCGCGGATCTTGCCGGCCGTGACGAGGTCGCCGAGCGCGGAGAGGGTCTCCTCGATGTCGGTGGTGTGGTCGGGTCGGTGGACCTGGTAGAGGTCGATCCAGTCGGTGCGCAGCCGGCGCAGGCTCTCCTCCACCTCGCGGACGATCCAGCGCCGCGAGTTGCCGCTCCGGTTGCGGCCCTCACCCATCGGGAAGTGCACCTTGGTCGCGACGACGACGTCGTCGCGGCTGCCGCGGCTCTGCAGTGCCTTGCCGACGATCTCCTCGGACTCGCCCGCCGAGTACATGTCCGCGGTGTCGACGAAGTTGATGCCCTGGTCGAGGGCGGTGTGGATGATGCGGGCGCAGTCGTCGTGGTCGGGGTTGCCGACCGCGCCGAACATCATGGTGCCGAGGCAGTAGGCGCTCACCTCGATGCCGGTGCCGCCGAGGACGCGGTAGCGCATGGTTCAGTCTCCCTGGTCAGGATCCGTGCCGAGGTGTCAGACAGTAGGCCCTGGAGTGCACTCCAGGGCAAGGGCGGCCGGGGCCGACGGGCCCACCCGCGCGGGGGAGCGGGTTCCCCCGCGCGGGGGAGGTCCGGCCCGGGCGGCCGGTGTGACCGTGGGGTCATGACGACATCGGCGGGCGGGGCGGCGGTACGGGCGGCGGACGACGGGGGCCGGGCGGGGCGGGACGCGGTGGAGCGTGGTCCGGCGGAGCGTGGTCCGGCGGGGTGGGGCGCGGACGGTCGGGGGGTGGCCGCCTGGGGCGTCGCCTACGCGGGCTTCGGGCTCGGCTGCGCGCTGACCGGGGAGGCACTGTTCGGTGCGGTCCGGCCGGGTTGGGCGGTCGCCGCGGTGGGCGCCGTCGCGGCGGTGACCGGGGCGGCCGCGGCGCGGGGAGGACGGCGCCGCCCGGCGCGGCCGCGGGTCTTGCGACCGGTGCTGTGGACGCTCTGCGCCCTGACCGGAGCGGCGGCGTTCGGCCTGCTGATGGACGTCATCACGCTGGTCTTCAACCAGGACGTGGACAGTTGGCCGGGCGCGGTCCAGCACGCGCTCGCCGCGCTCGGCGCCGTCCTGCTGGCGGTCTCCGCCCGCACCGGCGGTCCGACCGTCCGGGCGGCCGGCACGGGCTCGCCCCCGGCTTCGTCGGCGGCCTCGGGCACGGTCCAACTGGCCGCTCTCGCGGGGACACTGGCGTTCGCGCCGTACGTCGTGATGAAGCTGACCTGGGCCCTCGGCGGTACGTTCGCCGGCCTGAGCGGGGCGCAGATGCGGGCCGTCGCCGTCCGCAACGGCGCCTCCGGGCTCTGGCTCACCCTGGAGTCCTGGGGCGTGGACGCGACGGCGCTGCTGGCGGTGCTCGGGGTGTTCCTGCTCTGGGGCCTGGTCCGCCCGTGGGGCCAGGTGTTTCCCCGGTGGACCTGGCTGCTGCGCGGTCGTCGCGTCCCCCGCTGGCTGCCGCTCGCCCCCGCCCTGCTCGGCGCCGCGACGCTCGCGCCGTACGGCGTCTTCGGCATCGGCTACCTGGCCCTCGCCACCACCGGCGTGGTGACCGTGTCGCCCGGGGACTTCCCCACCGAGGCGGACGTGCTTCTGGTCGCCTGGATCGGCCTCGGGGCCTTCGCCGTCTTCGGCACCGCCCTGGCCGTCGCCGCCCGCTCGTACTGGCACCGCACGCGGTGATGCGCTCGGCGCGCCCGTCCCTTTTGCGGAACCGGCAACATGGCTTGCCGGTGGAACGGGCCCTGTCGCAGCCTGGCGGCGGAGGTGATCGCCATGGTCGACGGCAGGCAGGCAGGCAGGCAGGCAGGCAGGACGGCAGGACGGCAACGGGGACGGCACGTCGGCGGCGTTCGCCGTCAATCGAGCACGACCTGGTGGGTGAGGAGACCGAACAGGCCCTCACGGCCGCGCAGGTCCGGAACCGGAACGCTGTGAACCCCCCCCGTCCGCTGGAACGGAGAACGTCATGAACCGATCGCACCGCCCCGCACCCGGCCCCGATCACGTCCACGCCCACGGTCAGGACCGCGGGCACACGCACCACGGGCACGGCCACGAGGCCACCGGTGACGTCGACTGGGACGCCCTCGCCACCCTCCTGGAGCGCGAGGCCGAGCTGCGCGCCCCGGCCATCACCGAGGCGGCCCACTGGTTGCGGGAGTTGCTGGACGGCAGCGATGCGAGCAACGGCAGCTCATCGAGCGACGGCAGCTCATCGAGCAACGGCAGTGGTACGCGCAACGGCAGCCCATCGAGCAGTGGCCGCAGGGCGAGCGAGGACAGCCGCGCGAGCAGCGGCGTCCGGCGCGTCCTGGACGTCGGCAGCGGGCCGGGTGTGATCGCGGGGCTGCTGGCCGAGGTCTTCCCGGACGCCGAGGTGGTCGCCGTGGACCAGTCCCCGGCCCTGCTGGAGCGGGCGCGGGTCCGTTCGGCCGACCGCCTCACCACTCAGCAGGCCGATCTGCCGGGCGACTTCTCGCTGCTCGGCGCCGCCGACCTGATCTGGTCCGCCAACGCGATCCACCACCTCGGCGACCAGCAGGCGGCGCTGACCGCGCTGGCCGGCTCGCTGCGCCCGGGCGGTCTGCTGGCAGTCGCCGAGCGCGGGCTCCCGCTGCGCTTCCTCCCCCGGGACATCGGCCTCGGCCGCCCCGGCCTCCAGGCCCGTCTGGATGCCGCCCTGGAGGACACCTTCGCCGAGATGCGCGCCGAAGTCCCGGACGCCGTCGACACGGTGGAGGACTGGCCCGCGCTGCTGGCCGCAGCCGGCCTCGTTCCCAGCGGCACGCGGACCTTCCTCACCGACCTGCCGGCGCCGCTCGACCGCACGGCCCGCGAGTACCTGCACACGTACCTGGCCCGCCAGCGCGGGCGACTCGGCGAGGGCCTCGACGCCACCGACCGCGCGACCCTGGACGCCCTGCTCGACCCCGAGGCCCCCGCCGGCATCCTCGCCCGGCCGGACGCCTTCTACCTCACCGCCACGACCGTCCACACGGCCCGGGCGGCCGGCCCGGAGTGAGGAGTTGACCGGTTCCCGGCCGGCCGCGGGCGCACCGGCCGCGGGCGCACCGGCCGTCGCCCCCGCCTCGCCGCCCTTGCCGCCCCCGCGTGCGGCGTCGGGCCGGGCCGGTCGGGAGCGTCCGGCGCTCACCGGTCCGGCTTCCGGTGCCGCCCGGTGCCGCCCGGTGCCCTTCCGGAGCAGCGCCACCGGGGCGTCCGCCCGCGGGAACGTCGCCCCCGGGGGCCCGGCCGTCCCGGCGGCCTCGGCCGTCGCCACCGCGTCGCCTGCCGCCGGTGCGGGCGCCCCGTCGGTCGGCCCGGAGCGGACGATCAGCGGGTACGCCTCCGCGTAGCTCTCCGCCACGGCGACCGGCTGCCACTCGAAGCCGTCCCACTCGACGACCAGGCGCGGCCCGTCCCGGAACACGTGCGCCCCGCGGCGCGGCCCGGGGGCCAGGGTGATCGCGTCACGCGTCCCGGGTGTCCGTCGGCGCCCTTCCCGCCTGGCGTACCACGCCTTCAGCGGCTCGTGCTCGGCGTCCGTCGCCGCCTCCCTCCGGTCGGGTCGGGAAGCGCCGGTCTTGCCGATGGCGCGAGGGCGGGGCGATTCCACGAACGGGTGAAACCCGGTGGTGGCGGCGCCGGTTCAGATCCCGGCGGCGAGCTTCAGGGTGATCGCCCCGGCGATGATCGAGGCGAACGAGAGCAGCTTGGGGAGAGTGATCCGCTCCTTGTAGATCAGGGCGCCGAAGACCACGGTGCCGATCGAGCCGAGCCCGGTCCAGATCGTGTACCCGACGCTGACGTCGAGGGTCTTGAGCGCCTGGCTCAGGGTGAAGACGCCGGCCGCGGCGGCGACCAGGGTGAAGACGGACGGCCAGAGCCTGGTGAAGCCCCGGGTGGCGTTGGTGCCGAGGGCGAAGGCGATTTCGAAGACGACGGCGATCGCGAGGAAGACCCAGGCCATGACGGACTGCTCCTGTGGGTGAGGGGGATCGGTTGGGGACTGCGGTGCGGTGCGGTGTCGGGAGCGGGGAGGAGCCGGTCCGGCTCAGGCCGAGGCCGGCGGCTGCGCGCCGAGCCGGTCGGCGAGCTTGAGGCCGAGTACTCCGCCGATGATCAGCACGAAGGCGACCGCCTTTCCGGCGTTCATCGACTCGTGGAAGATCACCGACCCGAGGAGGACGGTGCCGACCGAGCCGATCCCGGTCCACACGGTGTAGCCGACGCCGACGTCGAGGGTCTTCAGGGCCAGACTGAGGAAGAAGATCCCGCCGGCGGCGGCCGCGGCGCTGAGCAGCGACGGCCCCAGCACGGTGAAGCCGTGGGTCGCGTTGGTGGCGAGGGCGAAGACGACCTCGAAGACCGAGGCGACGAGCAGGTAGATCCAGGCCATGGGAGCCCCCCGGGTTCATGGTGGTTGCATGTATGTGCAAATTTATGTCGACTGGGCAAGAGCATGCATGTACAAGTAATCTGTGTCAACCCACCCCGCTCGGCCAGGGAGCAGCCCCGTGACCTCTCCACCCAGCCCCACCGGCGGCGATGCGGACGCCCGGATGTGGAGTCGGCTGACCGCTCTGCACACGCACGTCGAGAGCCGCCTGGCCGCCGCCCTCCAGCGTCGGCACGGCCTCGGGCTCTCCGAGTACCGGGCCCTCGGCCTTCTCGCCGAAGCGCCCAAGGGGGAGCTGCGGATGCAGGACCTCGCCGCCGGGCTCGGCCTCAACCAGAGCTCCGTCACCCGGCTGGTCGCCCGCCTGCACGCCGCCGACTTCACCTACCGGGACTCCTGCCCGGACGACAGGCGCGGCGTCTACACCGTCATCACCGCCACCGGCCGGGCCCGCCACGAGGAGGCCCGGACCACCTACCGGGAGACGCTCGCCGCGAGCCTCGACGAGGCCGCCGCCGACACCGCCGACATCGCCGCCGTTCTCACCGCGGCCCGCGACGCCCTCGCCTGAGCGCGACGCCCTCGCCTGAGCGCCGCGACCGCGACAGCGGCTCGGCTCGCCGTCACCCGTGCACGGGAAGTCGGCCGGTCCGACGTCCCGCTCCGCGCGTCGGTGCGTCGGCGGTACGGTCGCGCCATGGCAGCTTCCACCCCTGACGTCGTCGTGGTGACCACGACCCACGACGCCGAGGACAAGGCGCGCGCCCTGGCCGCCGCCGCCGTGCGCGAACGGCTGGCCGCGTGCGCGCAGATCCACCCCGTCCGGTCGCTCTACTGGTGGGACGGCGAGGTGCGGGAGAGCCCCGAGTGGCGCGTCGACCTCAAGACCCGCGCCGACCTCGTCACCCGCCTCGGTGCCTACCTCGCCGAGCACCACGACTACGAGACACCCGAGATCATCGCCGTCCCGGTGGTCGCCGGGAGCGCCGACTACCTGGCCTGGGTCGCCGCCGAGACCACCGGGACGGCGCCGGGCTCACCCTGACCGGGCAGCCCTGAGCGAGTAACCCTGAACGGGCGACCCTGACCGGCCCCCGCTGCCGGCCGGTGGCAACGGGGGCTGCGCCGAGCCGTAGCAGGGCGCGCCCGGTCCGGTGCGCCCTGCCGCGACTCGGCGCTGGACCTGCTGGACCTCGCCCGGCCTACTCGCCGCCGCCGAAGCGGGCGGTCCAGGAGGCCATGTCCTCCTCGGTGATCTTGGCGAAGAGCACCGGCGGGACGGTGAACGCGGTGCCGGCCGGCACGAAGTCCAGCGCGCGCGCCTCCTCCGGGCTCACCCAGGCGCGGGTACGGGCCGGGGCGTCGTCGGCGAGCGCGAACGCCTCGCGCATGGCCAGCGCCGCGGCCGGGATGAACGGCTCGGAGACCACCGCGTAGAGGTGGATCAGGTTCATCGCCGTCCGCAGGGTCAGCGCGGCTGCCTCGGGGTCGGTCTTCACCTGGAGCCAGGGCGCCTTCTCGTCCAGGTAGGCGTTTCCGGCACTCCACAGCGTGCGCAGGCTCTGCGCGGCCTTGCGGAAGTTCAGCGCCTCCAGCTGGGCCTCGTACTCGGCCAGCAGCTCGGCGATCTGCGCGCCCAGCCGCTCCTCCGCCTCGCCCGCCGCGTGCCCGGCGGGGACGTCGTCGCCGAACCGCTTGCGGCTGAAGGAGAGCACGCGGTTCACGAAGTTGCCGAGGGTGTCGGCGAGGTCCTTGTTGACGACGGAGGAGAAGAGGTCCCAGGAGAAGCTGGAGTCGTCCGACTCGGGCGCGTGCGCCATCAGGAAGTAGCGCCAGTAGTCGGCCGGCAGCAGCTCCAGCGCGACGTCGGTGAAGATGCCCCGCTTCTGACTGGTGGAGAACTTGCCGCCGTAGTACGTCAGCCAGTTGAAGGCCTTGACGTAGTCGACCTTCTTCCAGGGCTTGCGCGAGCCGAGGAGGGTGGCCGGGAACATCACCGTGTGGAACGGGACGTTGTCCTTGGCCATGAACTCCGTGTACCGGACGGTCTCGTCGGCCTCGTACCACCAGGACTTCCAGTCCCGGACCTCGCCGTCCGCCGCCGAGTCCGCCCACTCCTTGGTGGCGCCGATGTACTCGATCGGGGCGTCGAACCAGACGTAGAAGACCTTGCCCGCGGCCGCCAGCTCCGGCCACACATCGGCCGGCACCGGGACGCCCCATTCCAGGTCACGGGTGATGGCGCGGTCCTGCAGGCCCTCGGTCAGCCACTTGCGGGCGATCGAGGAGGCGAGGACGGGCCACTGGTCGCCGTGCGCGTCGACCCACTCCTCGACCTGCTCGGTCAGCTTCGACTGGAGCAGGAAGAGGTGCTTCGTCTCCCGCACCTCCAGGTCGGAGCTGCCGCTGATCGCCGAGCGCGGCTCCAGCAGGTCCGTCGGGTCGAGCACCCGGGTGCAGTTCTCGCACTGGTCGCCGCGCGCCTTGTCGTAGCCGCAGTGCGGGCAGGTGCCGACGATGTACCGGTCCGGCAGGAACCGCCCGTCGGTGACCGAGTACACCTGGCGGATCGCCCGCTCCTCGATGAACCCGTTGGCGTGCAGCTCGCGGGCGATCTCCTGGGTGATCTCCCGGTTCTGCGGCGAGGAGCTGCGCCCGAAGTGGTCGAACGACAGCCGGAACCCGTCATAGACGGCCTTCTGCTGGTCGTGCGCCTGCGCGCAGAACTCCGCGACCGGCAACCCGGCCTCCTGCGCGGCCAGCTCGGCCGGCGTCCCGTGCTCGTCGGTGGCGCAGATGTACAGCACCTCGTGGCCGCGCTGGCGCAGGTACCGGGAGTAGACGTCCGCCGGGAGCATGGACCCGACCATGTTGCCCAGGTGCTTGATCCCGTTGATGTACGGAAGGGCGCTGGTGATCAGGTGCCGAGCCATCCTCGGATGCTCCGATTTCTCCCGCACGCACCCCAGCCCGGAGTGCCGTGACAGGCGCAGGGTCTGGGGGCCGCAACGGAGTTCCGGCACGGACGCCGGACTCCGGGCTGCCACAGAGTGGCGTTCCACTGTGGGCGTCCGCAGTCTATCGAAGCCGGGGTGGCCACTCCTCGCCCTTTTCACGGGTCGGACCGGCCCACCTGGCCGCGCGGCCCGGACTCACCGCCCGGGTGGCCGCCGGTGGACCTGGACGACCGCGTGCCGACCACTGGTGCGCCACCGGGCCCCGGTGGCGTCGAGGCGGGCGAGGACGGCGGGTGCGAGGCCGACCACCACGTCCGACTTGAGCGTCCGCAGCGCCGCGACGGACGACGGGAAGTACGCGACCACGTCCGCGAACGGGGTGGTCGGCGGCCAGAGCCGATCGCCCACCAGGCGCCGGTAGTTGAGATCCCCCTTGAAGACCGTCAGCGCCGCACCGGCGAACTCCGCCCGGAGGTCGGCGGGCAGCTCGTGGAAGGTCAGCGGCGCACAGAAGAACGCATGCGTGCGGACGGCGAGTTCGCCCGTACCGAGCGCTCGCCACAGCCGCCGGCCGACCGCCGCCGCCCGGGGCGAGCGGGCCGCCCGCAGGCGCTCGACCGTGGCGAGCAGATCGGCCGTGGTCGCGTCCGACACGAAGTACGGCCGGGGCTTCACGTACAGCACCACCTCGGCCGCCAGGCCCTCGCCGAGCAGGTGGTCGATCAGCACCAGGTCGGGCAGCAGCTCCCGGCCGGCGTTGTCCGCGACGACGCAGACCCGCCCGCCCGGGGCCCGCTCCAGCTCGGTCCAGAACAGCGCACTGTCGTCGACGACCGGATCGGAGGCGGTGGTGTCGCCCGTCGCCGTCATCCCGAAGCTGAGATCCGCGCGGTTGCCCCACAGCGCGGACGCCAACAGGGCCGCCTCGCGCTGCCGTCGGGGAAGTTCACCCAGTGGCTCCAGCGCCGCCAGCTCGTCGTCCACCGCCGGGCCCGCCAACTCGGCCGCCTTGAACGGACCGAAGGGGTCGATGCCCCGCCACGCCCCGGGCCGGAACCAGCCGGTGGCGTCGATCAGGCGGTGGTAGAACCAGTTCTCCGCCCACAGGAACGGCGCCTCGCCCCAGGGCCGGCCCCAGAGGCCCTCGCCCCACGCCAGCCACTGCTCGCGGTCCTGGACGCTCCCGTCCGGCGGTTCCAGGACACCCGTGGTGCTCTCCACCAGCAGCCGCTCCACCGCCGCCCGCTGGGCGGGCCCGTACGGCAGCGCGTCGAGGACCTGCCGGACGAGCTCCGGGTGGCGCTCGTGGAACACGCTCCAGGGGAAGGAACCGGGGGCGTCACTGCGGATCACGGGCGCGGTCGCCACGTTCGGCTCGTCTCTGTCGGTCGGTCAGCGCCACCCGGTCCGGTGGGCGATCCAGCCCCGTCCGACCGCAGCCATCCGGGCCTGGTAGTCGCGCAGGTACGGCACGCCGGGCGGAGCCGGGAGGCGGGAGTTGCGCTCCCAGTATCCGGCCTGGGCCACCGCGAACGAGGTGATCGCCGCCGGCGGTGCGTCGCTCCACGAGGCGGCCCTCCCGATCAGGGCCTCCGCCAGGGCGGGGGTGTGGCCGGCCCGGATGCCGGGCAGGATGCCCCCGGCGCCGGTGACCGGCGTGAGGAAGCGGAACGCGAACGGGCTCGTCGGCCCGTGCTGCCCGTCCAGGGCGGGCAATCGCCGCTCGGTCAGGTCGAGAACTTCAGCGGACATGGGTTCTCCCTTTCACACAAACCCTGGGAATGACGGTGAGTTCGACCGCGCCCGCCTTGTCCGCGCGGCCTGCCAGGCGGAGAAGCCGCCCGGTCGGGCGGGATCAGATCGGCGACCCGGACGACCCGCTCCCGCCAACCGCCCAACGGCCTCACGTAGAGACAGAATCGCCGGACCTCCATCACCTGCACCGCAGCACCGGTCCCGCGCATGTACACCCGCTGCCCGGCCTTGGGCACCCACACCTCAGAGGCTTCGGCCATGTCGTGACTCCCCGCGGCTGTCGTTCTTCCGGACGAGCACCACGGTAGGCCGGAAACCACTAGGGTTTCTCCAGATTTCCAGTTTCAGAAATAATCTGTTCCGTGGCTCCTGGCCAGGGCTGCGGAGCCGCCCGCTACTCCTGCAAGTACTCGTCTCGAATTCGTTCAACCGCAATCCGCATCGAGTCGCCGGACACGGCAGACCCGGCGAATCTGCCGAACTGTTCAGATAGGAGGAGACATCCCGGGAGTCGGTCACGACGATCTCCGCGTGGGCTGTTTCCACCGTCACCACCCGGTCGTCTCTGATGGCGAACGAGTGTCCTGGGTGCATCCACCTGCTGTGCCGCGAGAGGTGCGAGTCGAATATCGACGTTCGGCAAGCGCGAAACGGAGATGATCCTGTCGAGCTGTCCGGCCATCATCGCGGGTGGAAGTAAGCGCCAGCGAAGAACCGGCTCGGTGATGACGAAGATCATGGTCTTGGAGGAGTCGTAGACCACTCCTTGCCGTTCGAGCCGAGCGCTGACTGTACGGCTGATGGATTCGGCACCCAGGTTCTTGCCGTCCAGGATGGATCGCACATATTCCGGTGTCTGCAAAAGGCCTGGCACCAATGACGGCTGGAACAGTTTCAGCGTAGTCATGGACTGGTCGAGTGCCATGATCTGCCGTTGCTTCCGGTGGTAGCCGAGGCGGCGGTACTCGCGCCACGCCACGCTCTCCGTGGCCGCTGCCCGGGCCGCCGCCAGATACTCGGTCTTGACCTCGTCCGAAACTCCTATGGCGGTGAGGATGCGGTCGACGTCCATGACCGATGGGGCCACCCGCCCGTTCTCGATCTTGCTCAGCTTGCTCGCAGACATGACGGCGCTGCGGGCGATGGCTTTGGCCTCCTTGCCGGATGCCTGCCGCAGTGCCCGCAGCGCTGTTCCCAGGTCAGTTCTGTTCACTCGCTGTGTTTTGCCCACCATTCGGCGAACGGTTCGGCGTGCGCCAGCGCGCTGTCTCGGTAGGCGGAGAATTCGCGCAGGCGCTCGCCAGTCGGGAAGTCCGCACCGAGGTATTTTCCGTGGTCGTCGTAGTTCATGACACCGATGGTCTGGTTGTCGAACATCCAGAAGTCCGGCGCAGCCGGGATCGGATTTTCCTGATCCGTGGTGTCGAGGGTGAAGAACTCCTCGCCGGCTTCGATGTTCCGCAGATATCCCCGCCCGAGATCAAATCGGAGGTACGGGGTGAGTGGACGGGAGAGGATGTGAACCCTGTACATGCGCTTGCCCGATTCGGTGGCATTTCGCACGGTGTCCAGCCACGCCGCCGACTTGAAAGACTCGGGCTGGGGTTCGCCGGCGAGAAAGGCCTGGTACGCGTCGATTCCGCCGGACCGGCTGTAGTCGTCAAGGGTCTCCAGTCGGAACGCCTCTGTCTCGAACTCGCCGAACCACTGGGCAAGTGTCCTAGATGAGGTTGTCACGGATGGCCTTTCGGATGAGTTCGGCCGGGATCTCTACCACCGTCTCGTGCCCGGGAAGTTCCAGGCCGTGGTCTGCCGGAATTTCGCCCTGGACGAGCAATGCCCCTCGATCGGTGGCGTACAGCGTCGGACATTCCCCGTCTTCACACGAGCTGACGAGCTTGCGGACCAGCAAGGTTCCCCCCGGCAAGGTTCCGATGTCAGCGTCGATCCTTCCGGGACTCAAACGGGGGGCGCAAGGGGGCAGAGTTTCCACTACTGGAGACCGTGACGATGTTGACCGTACGGGTAGCCCGTGTTCGTACGGGGGTTCGCCTGCTCGGTGGCCCCTTGCGTGGCGCAAGGGGCCACCGGAGCGATTCGCTCAGGCGACGAAGTGGTCGAACTCGCCGGCCTTCACGCCGAGCAGGAAGGCCTCCCACTTGCGGGGGGTGGTGCGGACGATGATGTCACCGGTGCCGGGGTCGCGGATCTCGACCATGTCGTCGACGGTGCGGACTTCGAGCGAATCGCCTGCCTCGCCGCCGAGGATGGCCTTCTGCCAGTCGTTCATGGTTGCCGGTCCTTCGAGTCGGTGTACGTGGACCCGGTGGCCCGCGCACGTGCGGGCGTCACCGGAGCGATTCCGCTAGGCGCCCAAGTGGTCGAACTCGCCGTGCTTGACCCCTTCGAGCCAGAGCACGAACCTCTTGGGCGTCGTGACGATGACCGAGTCTGGCGCATCGGACTCGCGGATCTCGATCGGGGCTTCGCCGTTCTTGGAGACCTCCACGGAGTTCCCTCCGTCTTGGGAGCTGCTGCTCGACTTCTGCCGGCTACTGATACCGGCCTCTCCTGGGGGTGGTGGCGCGGGCATCTGCCAGATGTGCCCTGTGCAGGAAGTCGGCTGGGCCGACTTCCTGCGCTACCTGCGGTGTCAGAAGATCATCGATGAAGGTGGCCGAGTCGACCGGGCTGAGTGCCGACCTGTCCATGGCATCCGGCGTCTCTCGGTAGTTCCCGAGCCGGTCCGAGTCGGTCAATGAAGATCGACCCGGGGACGGAGCCGAGTTGGATGGTGTCCAGTCTTGGGACGGCGCCTCCGGCGTAGAGGATCGGGTGCCCCGCGCCGGCGAATCCGGGGGCATCGAAGGTGATGACCCGGATGGTGATCTCCGTTGGATCGAGCCCGGTGGTTGATGCAGCGTCAGCGCTGGTCCTGCGGGCGGAGTCGCGCATCTTCCACGGCTCCAGGCCAACGCGCACCTGACGGGCGCTTGGTGTACTCCCCGGCGGCATGCGGGCAGTCTCCCGCGTCCGGGCAGGGCGGTCCACTTGGCTCGGTGGGTCGAGGCAGCCATGGGGGGCACAAGTTCCCAAAGTCGAACCGGTCCGCCGCCCCGATCGTCAGTCCAGCCCCCGACAGCGATCGAACGGACGGGCGGGGGCTTGACCTCGTGGGCGCGCTTGCCGATGAGTGGGGTGTGGAACTCATCGGGGCGTACGGCAAAGCGGTGTGGGCCGTAGTGGCGGTCGGCGGCTGATGGGTGTCTTCCTGCTGGCCGGGCTGCTGGTGTCGGTGCTCTTCGTCGGCATCGTCGCGCAGCTCATCGCGAGCCGTCAGCCGCGTGAAAGGCGCTCCACCAGGCGGGACTTGGCTGCCGGCCACTCGTCCGCCAGCATCGAGAAGTAGGCGCTGTCCCGCCAGCTGCCGTTGGCCCGCAGCTTTTCCCGGCGGTGAATGCCCTCGTACTGGGCTCCCAGGCGCAGGATCGCGTTTCGGGAGCGGTCGTTGAGCGCGTCCGTCTTCCAGAACACCCGGCCCATGCCCAGGTCCTCGAAGGCGTGGACGAGCAGCAGCAGCTTGGCCTCCGTGTTGATCGCCGTCCGCCAGGCCGACCTCGCGTACCAGGTGCCGCCGATCTCGACCAGCTCGTCCTCCGCACGGAAGTCGTAGTACCCGGTGATGCCGACGGCCCGGTCGCTCGCGAGGTCGATCACGGCGAACTTCACGGCGTTCCCGGCCTCGACCTCGGCCAGGCGGATGTCGAGGATCGCGCCCAGCTCCTCCTCCGTCGTCGGGGCGCCGAACGGGATCCAGCGCCAGACGTCCGGGTCGGGGCCGACGGTGGCCCAGAGGTCGGAGAGGTGGTCCCGGCTCAACGGCTCCAGACGGACGTGGCGGCCGGTCAGGGTGACGGGGGCAGGCAGCTTCGCGGTCATGATCCCGAAAGTAGCCAAACTCTGCACTAGATGCAAGATGTCATTGCACTAGTGCAGAGGGGGAAGGGCAAGAGGAAGGCCCTGCGGGACGCAGCGTCCCGCAGGGCCTCTCGGCCGCGAAGAGTCAGGCTCAGACGAACGAGTTGATCTGGATCGTCTCGTACCGGCCCGGGCCGACGCCGATGGCGGAGATCGGCGCGCCCGACATCTCCTCCAGCGCCTTCACGTAGGCCTGCGCGTTCTTCGGCAGGTCGGCGAAGGTCTGGGCCTTGCTGAGGTCCTCGGTCCAGCCCGGCAGCGTCTCGTAGATCGGCTTGGCGTGGTGGAAGTCGGACTGGTTGTACGGGAGCTCCTCGACGCGCTTGCCGTCGATCTCGTACGCGACGCAGACCGGGATCTGCTCCCAGCCGGTGAGGACGTCGAGCTTGGTGAGGAAGAAGTCGGTCAGGCCGTTGACCCGGGTCGCGTAGCGCGCGATCACGGCGTCGAACCAGCCGCAGCGCCGGTCACGGCCGGTGGTGACGCCGCGCTCGCCGCCGATGCGGCGCAGCGCCTCGCCGTCGGCGTCCAGCAGCTCGGTCGGGAACGGGCCCGAACCGACGCGGGTGGTGTACGCCTTCAGGATGCCGATGACCCGGTCGATCTTGGTCGGGCCGATGCCGGCGCCGGTGCAGGCCCCACCGGCGGTCGGGTTCGACGAGGTGACGAAGGGGTACGTGCCGTGGTCGACGTCCAGCAGGGTGCCCTGGCCGCCCTCCAGGAGGACGACCTTGTTCGCCTTGAGCGCCTCGTCGAGCACCAGGGTGGTGTCGGCCAGGAACGGCTTGATCTTCTCCGCGTAGCCGAGGTACTCCTCCAGCACCAGCTCGGCGGGGATGGCGCGGCGGTTGTACAGCTTGACCAGCAGCTGGTTCTTGTCGTGCAGCGCCGCTTCGATCTTCTGCCGAAGGATCGACTCGTCGAAGAGGTCCTGGACCCGGATGCCGACGCGGTTGATCTTGTCCGCGTAGGTCGGGCCGATGCCACGGCCGGTGGTGCCGATCCGGCGCTTGCCGAGGAAGCGCTCGGTGACCTTGTCCAGGGTGCGGTGGTACGGCGTGATCAGGTGGGCGTTGCCCGAGATCAGCAGCTTGGAGGTGTCGATGCCGCGCTCGTTCAGCCCGCTGAGCTCGGAGAGCAGCACACCCGGGTCGATAACGACGCCGTTGCCGATCACCGGAGTCACATTCGGGCTGAGGATGCCGGAAGGCAGCAGGTGCAGGGCATACTTCTGGTCGCCGATGACCACCGTGTGACCGGCGTTGTTGCCGCCCTGGTAGCGAACGACGTAGTCGACGGAGCCGCCGAGGAGGTCGGTCGCCTTCCCCTTGCCCTCGTCCCCCCACTGAGCGCCAACGAGCACGAGTGCCGGCACAGGCGTACACCCCTTCCGGTTGGGGCATCCTGCGAAAGCCGCAGTCTGCCCCGAGATAGACGAAGCCCCTGGCGCAATAGCGCAAGGGGCTCTTGCACCGAGAGATTACCTGAGGAAGGACCGGTCGTGTCGTCCCTGTCCACGCCCGCGAGCGGCGGCCCCGAACCGCTCCTCCTGCTCCTCGACCCGGCGGCCCGGCAGACCGACGGCGAGTCGGTGCGGATCGCGCGGGACGTCCTGTGCGGAGGGGCGGACGCCAAGGTGGCCTATCCGGAGAGCCCTTCCGAACTCGACCGGGTGCTTTCGCACCGGGGTCGGCGCCGACCCGTGGTGATCGGCTCCGACCTCGCGATGCAGCGGGTGCTCCAGGCCCTCCACCGCCAGCGTGAGCTGGGTGCGGACCCGGTGGGCATGGTTCCGGTGGGGCGCTCGGACGAGCTGCTGGCGGCCCGTGCGCTCGGCGTGCCGGGCGAGCCGGTGCGGGCCGCGCGGGCGGTGCTCGCGGGGGTGCCGCGCAAGCTGGACCTGCTGGTGGACGACGGCGGTGGAGTGGCGCTCGGCGGAGTGCGGATCTCGGGCGGCGGGGCGCGTCGGATGGTGAGCCGTTCGAGCGGCTGGCGTTCGCTATGGGCGAAACTGGCTGCGGCCGAGCAGGGGACCTCACTCACGATCGAGCCCGGCAAGGGCGAGCACAGCGCCCGCCTCCGGATCGAGGCGGACGGCCGACTGCTCGCGGACGTCCACCGGCCGGTCAAGGTGGTCGAGGTGAGCCTGCCGGGCGGGGAGGCGCTCGGCGCCGGGGTCATGGAGATCGTGGTCCGCACACCCGGCGCACTCGTGCGCGCCCGGGCGGCGACCGTCTCGGTGGCGGGGCGCGGGTTCGGCTACGAGGCGGACGGTCACCCGGTGGGCCCGGTCCGGGTCCGGACCTGGACGGTGCATCCGGGCGCCTGGGGGCTCCTGCTCCCGGCCGGCTGAGACCGGGCGCACCCGCCGGAGCGCGGACGGGCACGTCCTGAACCCCCACGAAGCCCCCGCCAGCCCCCTGTCACGCCTTGGTCCCGCCCCGTCGGCCCCTCGGGTGAGCAGGCTCACGTTGCCCGCCGTTCACCTGCGGGTCGTCCGCACACGGAATGCGTCAACGGGCGCGAACCGCAAGGCCAAGCGCCCCTCCGTCGAATTCCATCACCCCGAAATCCGCACCTGGTAAGGGGTTTTGTCTACGCGCGTCGCCGACCGATCGCCCAACAATCCCCGCCTCCCCGGTTCCGGAAGCCTGTGCCAACTGCCCTAGACTCGAAGGCGTGCCACGTGGTGACGGAAGACTCAACCACGATCTTCTTCCCGGTGAGAAAGGCCCCCAGGACGCTTGCGGCGTCTTCGGTGTCTGGGCTCCCGGCGAGGAGGTCGCCAAGCTCACGTTCTTCGGCCTTTACGCCCTGCAGCACCGCGGTCAGGAATCCGCGGGCATCGCAGTGAGCAACGGCTCCCAGATTCTCGTCTTCAAGGACATGGGACTCGTCTCCCAGGTCTTCGACGAGGCCTCCCTGGGGTCGTTGCACGGGCATATCGCCGTCGGACACGCCCGCTACTCGACCACCGGTTCCTCGGTCTGGGAGAACGCCCAGCCGACCTTCCGCGCGACCGTTCACGGTTCGCTGGCCCTCGGGCACAACGGAAACCTGGTGAACACCGCCGAACTGGCGGCCATGGTCGCCGAACTGCCCGGAGAGGAGCACGTCTCCCGCTCGGGCCGCTCGGCCGCGACCAACGACACCGATCTGGTGACGGCCCTGCTCGCCGGGCACCCGGACCTCTCCATCGAGGAGACGGCCAAGCTCGTCCTGCCCAAGGTCAAGGGCGCGTTCTCGCTGGTCTTCATGGACGAGCACACGCTCTACGCCGCCCGCGACCCGCAGGGCATCCGCCCGCTGGTGCTCGGCCGGCTGGAGCGCGGCTGGGTGGTCGCCTCCGAGACGGCGGCGCTCGACATCTGCGGCGCCTCCTTCATCCGCGAGGTCGAGCCCGGTGAGCTCATCGCCATCGACGAGAACGGCATGCGGACCTCCCGCTTCGCCGAGGCCAAGCCCAAGGGCTGCGTCTTCGAGTACGTCTACCTGGCCCGCCCCGACACCTCCATCGCCGGTCGCAACGTGCACCTCTCCCGTGTGGAGATGGGCCGCAAGCTGGCCGCCGAGGCGCCCGTCGACGCGGACCTGGTGATAGCGACCCCGGAGTCCGGCACCCCCGCCGCCATCGGCTACGCCGAGGCCAGCGGCATCCCGTACGGCTCGGGCCTGGTGAAGAACGCCTACGTGGGCCGCACCTTCATCCAGCCCAGCCAGACCATCCGCCAGCTCGGCATCCGGTTGAAGCTCAACCCGCTGCGCGAGGTCATCCAGGGCAAGCGCCTGGTGGTCGTGGACGACTCGATCGTCCGCGGCAACACCCAGCGCGCCCTGGTGAAGATGCTCCGCGAAGCCGGCGCGGCCGAGGTCCACATCCGGATCTCCTCGCCGCCGGTCAAGTGGCCGTGCTTCTTCGGCATCGACTTCGCCACCCGCGCGGAGCTGATCGCCAACGGCATGACCATCGAGGAGATCGGCCGCACCCTCGGTGCCGACTCGCTCTCCTACATCTCGATCGACGGCATGATCGAGGCCACCAAGCAGCCGAAGGACCGGCTCTGCCGGGCCTGCTTCGACGGTGAGTACCCGATGGAGCTGCCGGACCCGGCGCTGCTCGGCAAGCTCCTGCTGGAGGCCGAGATCAAGGGCGGCCAGCAGCCGCCCGCGGTCCGCGGCAAGCCGACCAGCGGCAGTGACCTGGACGGCGTCCAGTCCCTGCTCGGCGGAGCGGGCGCGGCCGACGCGCTGCGACGCCCGTAACGACCTGACGGTGGGGTCCCGGAACCCGGGGCCCCACCGCTGTTCCAACCCCCACTGACCCGAAAGGGCCGCACCGCAGTGACCACGAACCAGAACGGCGCCACCTACGCCGCCGCCGGCGTCGACATCGAGGCGGGCGACCGCGCCGTCGAGCTCATGAAGCAGTGGGTGAAGAAGGCCAGCCGCCCCGAGGTGGTCGGCGGCATCGGCGGCTTCGCCGGGCTCTTCGACGCGTCCGCCTTCAAGCGCTACGAGCGGCCGCTGCTGGCCTCGGCCACCGACGGCGTGGGGACGAAGGTCGCCATCGCCGCCGCCATGGACAAGCACGACACCATCGGCCACGACCTGGTCGGCATGGTCGTGGACGACCTGGTGGTCTGCGGCGCCGAGCCGCTGTTCATGACCGACTACATCTGCGTCGGCAAGGTCGTCCCGGAGCGGGTCGCCGCGATCGTCAAGGGCATCGCGGAGGGCTGCGCGCTGGCCGGCTGCGCCCTGGTCGGCGGCGAGACCGCCGAGCACCCGGGCCTGCTCGGCCCGGACGAGTACGACGTCGCGGGCGCCGGCACCGGCGTGGTCGAGGCGGACGCCCTGCTGGGCGCCGAGCGCGTCCGCGCGGGCGACGTGGTGATCGCGATGGCCGCCTCGGGCCTGCACTCCAACGGCTACTCGCTGGTCCGCCACGTGCTGCTGAACGAGGCCGGCTGGAAGCTGGACCGCAAGGTCGAGGAGTTCGGCCGCACGCTCGGCGAGGAGCTGCTGGAGCCGACCCGGATCTACTCGCTGGACTGCCTGGCGCTCACCCGGGCCACCGAGGTCCACGCCTTCTCGCACGTCACGGGCGGCGGCCTGGCGGCCAACCTGGCGCGGGTGATCCCGGAGGGCCTGCACGCCCGCCTGGACCGCGGCACCTGGACCCCGCTGCCGGTCTTCCAGACCGTCGCCGAGGTCGGCAAGGTGTCCACCCTGGAGATCGAGAAGACCCTGAACATGGGTGTCGGCATGGTCGCGGTCGTCCCGCCGCACTCGGTGGACGTCGTGCTGTCGATCCTGGAGGACCGCGGCGTCGAGGCCTGGCTGCTCGGCGACATCGTCGACCGCTCCGGCGAGCACGAGGGCGGCGCGGCGCTGTACAACGCGTACGAGGGTTTCACCGCCGGCTGAGCACGGCTGCACGGGCACGGCCGGCTGCACGGACAGCTGGCTGCAAAGGGGCCCCTCCGGCGATCGCCGGAGGGGCCCTTCCGCGTACCCGTCGAAGCGTGCCGGGGCAGCCGGAAGCGAACGGACGGTCGAGGACGGGGGCCCGGCCTCCGGGAACGCCGAAAACCGGCCCGGCGCGCTGGGCGCTCGGGCCGGTCAGGCCAGACTGTGACTACGCGCGGCGGCGGGCCTGCGAGGGCCCGGTACCCGACGTGCTGTCATCGTCCTCGTCGTCGTCGGCGTACCGAGCCGCGTATTCCGCGTAGGGGTCGTCGTCCTCTTCTTCCTCGATCGGCTCAGGCTCGATCGAGGCGGTAGAGGGCGATACGCCCAGCTCGTTGGACAGACGATTGGCGTCGAACCCGCCGCTGTTGTACTTCAGCTCGCGGGCGACCTTCGTCTGCTTGGCCTTGGCCCGGCCGCGCCCCATGGGTCGACCCCCTCAACGATGGGGCTCACGGCCCCGAGTCTGACACGTGTTCATGATCAAGAGCGGCCTGCCCGAATGGGGAGAACCGTCCCTTGGAGCATTAACGGTACCTGTTTCTGCCGCTGGACGGTACGTCGTCGGTGTGACGTGGCGCGCACCGGCCGCACCCAAGACCAGGTCTTCCCAGGTCACGGGAGGTTTTGCGGCAGTTTGCGCGCTGTCCGGAGGTAGCTGAGGCCCGTTGTTCCGGGATCGATTATCCCCCCAAGGGGGATGTTGGATCACCCGATCGGGCGCAGAAGTGAGAATCCGGTTCCACATTGTGATGCGCGGGGGACGAGCCGGGCCCCGCCCCCACCGGCGGGCCGGGAGGTGTGCCCCGGTCCGCCGGCGGACCGCAAAGGAGAGGGCCGCGCCGCCGGTGCCTCACGGATCCCGTGACGCACCGGCGGCGCGGCCCCGGCCACGCGGGGCTCAGCCCCGGCGGGCGCCCGGCAGCAGCACCGAGCGGAGCGCGCTGATCTCGCGCATCCGCTTCTCGGCGAGCCGGTCGGCGGCGACGGCCGGCGGGACGCCGTCGGCCGTCGCCCGGGTGAAGATCTCCAGGGTGGTGTCGAAGATCCGGGTGGCCTTGTTCTTGGCCCGCTCGAAGTTGAAGCCCTCGATCTCGTCGGCGACCTGGATCACGCCGCCGGAGTTCACCAGGTAGTCCGGTGCGTAGAGGATGCCGCGGTCGGCGAGGTCCTTCTCGACGCCGGGGTGGGCGAGCTGGTTGTTGGCCGCACCGCAGACGACGGAGGTGCCGAACTCGCCGAGCGTGCCCACGGTGGCGTCGGTGAGGGCGCCGCCGAGGGCACAGGGGGCGTAGACGTCCAGCTTGCTCTGCAGCAGGGCGGCGCTGTCGGCCACCACCTCGACCTCCGGGTGGGCGGCGCGCACGCGGTTCACGGCGGCCTCGGAGACGTCGGTGATGACGACGGTGGCGCCGTCCGCGACCAGGTGGCCGACCAGGTAGTGGCCGACCTTGCCGACGCCGGCCACGCCGACCCGCTTGCCGCGCAGGGTCGGCTGGCCCCAGCGGGCCTGGGCGCTGGCGCGCATGCCCTGGAAGACGCCGAAGGCGGTCAGGATGGAGGAGTCGCCGGCGCCGCCGTTCTCGGGCGAGCGGCCGGTCACGAACTCGGTCTCGCGGGCGATGACGTCCATGTCCTGGACGTAGGTGCCGACGTCGCAGGCGGTGATGTAGCGCCCGCGCAGGGACTCGACGAAGCGGCCGTACGCCCGCAGCATCGCCTCGTTCTTGTCCTTGTTCGGGTCGCCGATGATGACGGCCTTGCCGCCGCCGAGGTCGAGCCCGGCCAGCGCGTTCTTGTACGACATGCCGCGCGAGAGGTTCAGCGCGTCCTCCAGGGCCGCCTCCTCGGAGGCGTACGGGAAGAAGCGGGTGCCGCCCAGGGCCGGGCCCAGTGCGGTGGAGTGGATGGCGATGATCGCCTTGAGGCCCGAGCTGCGGTCGTGGCAGAGGACGACCTGCTCGTGGCCGTCGCCGGGGGCGGCGCCGTCCTGTTCGGTACGGAAGATCCTGCTGAGCACTCCGGGTGCGGGGTACGCGGCGGATGCGGTCTGTACGTCGGTCACTGTGGTGACTCCAGTATCCGAGGCCCGCTGCTGTGGTGCGGGCGCCTATGGCGAAGCGTAGTCGCGCGGGCGTCCTCGATCTGCCCTCTTGTACGAGCTTGCGCAGCTTGTCCGCCTGGTGAGACGGGGGTGGGCGCGGTGCGTTCCCGAACGGCTCCTGACCGAAGCCCTCCCGGGCGGGGGCCGGTGCGTGCGACGATGCAGAACGTGACCGTCGTGCGCACCTCCGTACTGCCGCCCTACGCCGCCCACCTGCGGGTCTACGAGCCGCTGGCCGCCTTCCCGGAGCCCGAGCGGGCGCGCTGGCAGGCCTATGCCGCGACGCACGGTCCGGACGCCGCGGAGGCCGGCCGGCCGGTGGCCGCGGCGGCGCTGGAGGAGCAGCGGGCGGCGCTGGCGGAGCTGGTCGGCCGCACGCCCCGGGCGCTGCCGGAGCGGGAGAGCGAGCGGGCCTTCGTCCGGTCGGTGGACGGGGTGCTGTACATCTGCCCGTGGGCGACCAGGCTGCGCACCTGGCAGGCGCTGGACGAACTGCGGGCGGCGGCGCCGGTGGCGCTGCTGGACACCGCGCTGCCGCCGGCCACCCGGGCGGCCGCGGAGGCGGACCGGGAGCGCTGGCGGGCGGAGCACCCGGACGCCCGGCCGTGGATCGTGACCAGCCGGTGGGAGGTGCCGGTGCGCTGGTTCCTGCCGTTCGGGGAGGAGGACCGCTGCTTCGTGCCGGCGGGGGAGACCGGCGACGCGGCGGGTGCGGGTGCGGCCGATGCCGTCGGTGTCGCGGCCGAGGGGTTCGGCAAGGAGGAGGAGGGGGAGGGGGAGCAGGCGGCGCTGTTCTACCTGACACCGATGGCGCAGGCGCGCCGCCGGGTGGCCCGGGCCTACCGGGCGCTGCGCGAGGCCGTGCCGGAGGGGGACCTGGTGCGCGGGGCGGAACTGGTGGGGCGGTGGCTGGAGGAGTTCCACCCGCGTTCGCTGGTGGAGTTGGACTACGGGGGGCTGGTGCACCTGCTGGGGCCGGCGGAGCTGCTGGCGGACCGTTCGGCGGGGGAGCTGGAGGACGGCCTGCGCGCGCTGCGGGCCGGCGAGGCGGCGGAGGCGCTGCGGGCGTACGAGGAGCTGACGGTGCGCTGGCGGCGGGTGCTGGCGCTGCGGTACGCGAACTGAGCCTCCGGGAGGAGCCGGGGCGTCGGCGGGGAGCCGTCCGGAGGGGCTGTCGCGGACCGGCCGATGGGGCGTCAGCCCTGGCCGGGCGGGGTGTCGGTAGTACTTGTAAGACTGTAAGAGTCCTACGGCCCGAGCCGTATGACCAAGGTCCTGGTTCGGGTCAATAGCTGTCGAACGTGACACTACTCACCGTTGACGCGAACTAACCCCTATGTGCAAAAATGGGACAACCAGCCCAACTTCACGTGAGCGTGCCCACTTTTGGGTGGTTCTGGAGTCGATGCGTGCTTTGCGGGAAAGCGGGGGGTCTGGTCCCTCCGTAACCGGATGTCACTATAAGGTGACTGCCCGTTATGGGGTAGTCCATCGCCATCCGTCAGCCTTGAACCCGTGAGGGGTCAATTTTGGCGGTTTGGTCGATAGGGCTGGACGGATGGTGTAGTTGTAGACACCAGGACAAGCCGTTCGTCCTATAACCGACTCGGCCCGTGTATGCCATTTCGGGCATCGCGGGCCAAGGTGCAGAATTTGAAGGATAGAACCGCCCTGGTTCGGTTCTCCCGAGGAGGCCGCTCATGACCGCTCGTACCCCTGATGCTGAACCCCTGCTGACGCCGGCAGAGGTCGCCACCATGTTCCGCGTGGACCCGAAGACGGTTACCCGCTGGGCCAAGGCAGGCAAGCTGACGTCCATTCGCACGCTTGGCGGGCACCGTCGTTACCGCGAGGCGGAGGTGCGCGCTCTGCTGGCCGGTATTCCCGCCCAGCGAACCGAGGCCTGATAGGCCGAAGGCTCTTTCAAAGGGGCCGCTTACCGGACTCCGCCGGGTCCGGTAAGCGGCCCCTTTGCATGCCCGCACGCACGCCCGCGCGCACTTCCGGAGATCATGCCGGGCGTCCGGAATGTTGAACTCCGGATAACGATTTGAGGCCCCTGGGGCGGGGGGGATATACAGTTCATAGCTGTGCAATTTTACATATTAAATTAGCGCCCCTCGGGAGGGGTCGCCCCCTGCCCGATCTCAGGAAAAGATAAGTGACGACGATCACACGGGTCGTGGCTTGTGGTCTAGACCTAGTCCGGGGTAGCGGACGCCCGGACAAAAGCGAGAGGCCCGGAACCAGACGGTTCCGGGCCTCTCGGCTACGGCGATCCTGACGGGACTTGAACCCGCGACCTCCACCTTGACAGGGTGGCGAGCTAACCAACTGCTCCACAGGACCAGAGTTTTCCGATCTCGTTCACCCGCTTGCCGCGCTGCGAACAAGACAGACTCTAACCCATGGTGGGCCCCCAGGTCGAACTGGCTCCTGAGGGCCCCGCCCAGCTCAGAGTGCGGCCCTGGCGGCTTCCATCGCCTTCATGATCCGCTTCTCGGAGACCGGGGTCGGCGTACCCAGTGACTGGGCGAAGAAGCTGACCCGCAACTCCTCGATCATCCAGCGGATCGCCAGCACCTCCGGGGCGGGCTGCTGCCCGGCCGGCACGGCCGCCAGCAGCTCCCCGTACTCCTGCTGCACCTGCTGCACCTTCAGCAACTGCTGGGCGTCCCGCTGCGGGTGGTTGGGCAGCGCCTCCAGCCGGCGGTCCACCGCCAGCAGGTAGCGCTTGAGGTCCGGCAGCCGCTGCCAGCCGGTCTCGGTCACGAAGCCCGGGTGCACCAGCGACGCCAGGTGCAGCCGGATGTCGTTCACCGCGGTCAGCAGCACCGGGCTGCTCACCGCCTTCAGCCGGGTCGACGCCTTGTGGAAGGCGATCAGCGCGGTGGCCGTCTTCAGCGTGGTGTCCGCCGAGAGGTCGTAGAGGTCGGCCCGGACCTTCTCGTGCAGCTTGCCGAAGGCCGCCTCGTCCCAGGCCGGCCCGCCGGCCGAGGCCATCAGCCGGTCGGTGGCGCAGGCCACCACGTCCTCGAACAGGGCCGGCACCGAGCCGTGCGGGTTGTACGAGAGCGCGAGCTTCGCCTGGTTGCCCAGCCGGCCCTGGATCGACTTGGCGGGCGAGGTGGTGGTCAGCATCAGCAGCCGCCGGGTGCCCTCCCACATCGCCTGGGTCTGCGCCTGCGGGGTGTCGAAGAGCTTGATCCCGACCGCCTCCCGCTCGTCCACCAGCGCCGGGTAGGCGCGCAGCGAGTGGCCGCGCGAGCGCTGCTCGAAGGTGCGCTGGAGCACCGGCAGCGAGGCCGGCCAGGCGGTCAGCCCGGACTGCTCGATGCCCTGGCCCGAGGCCGCGGAGGAGAGCGTCTCCTTGAGCTTGGGCTTCAGCTGCAGCCGCAGGTCCTCCAGGTCCTTGGACTCGGCGAGCTTCTTGCGGCCGTCGACCACCCGGAAGGTCACCCGGAGGTGGTCAGGCACCCGCTCGTCGTCCCAGGCCTCCGGCGGGACGGTGATCGCCGTCATCCGCTTGAGGATGTGCTCCAGGGTGGGCAGAAGGGGCTCCTGGCGGTCCTTCACCTGGCGCAGGGCGGCCTTGGCGAAGTCCGGGGCCGGGACGAAGTTGCGGCGGATCGCCTTGGGCAGCGCCCGGATGTAGGCGGTGACCAGCTCCTCGCGCAGGCCGGGGATCTGCCAGTCGAAGCCCTCGGCGGTGACCTGGTTGAGCACCGGGAGCGGGATGTGGACGGTCACGCCGTCCGCGTCGCTGCCCGGCTCGAACTGGTAGGTCAGCTTGAACCGGAGTTTGCCCTGCTGCCAGTAGTCCGGGTAGTCCGCCTCGGTGACGCCGTCCGCCGAGTCGTTGATCAGCATCGACTTCTCGAAGTTGAGCAGGTCCGGCTGGTCGTGCCGGGTCTTCTTCCACCAGGAGTCGAAGTGCCGGGTGGAGACGATGTCGTCCGGCAGCCGGCTGTCGTAGAAGTCGAACAGGGTCTGGTCGTCGACCATGATGTCCCGGCGACGGGCCCGGTTCTCCAGCTCCTCGACCTCGCTGAGCAGCTTGCGGTTCTCGGCGAAGAAGCGGTGGTGGGTCTCCCAGTCGCCCTCGACCAGTGCGTTGCGGATGAACAGCTCGCGGCAGAGCTCCGCGTCGATCCGGCCGTAGTTGACCTTGCGCTGGGCGACGACCGGCATCCCGTAGAGGGTCACCTTCTCGTACGCCAGCACCGCGCCGGCCTTCTTCTCCCAGTGCGGCTCGCTGTAGCTGCGCTTGATCAGGTGGCCGGCCAGCGGCTCCACCCACTCGGGCTCGATCTTCGCGTTGATCCGCGCCCAGAGCCGGGACGTCTCGACCAGCTCGGCGGACATCACCCAGCGCGGCGGCTTCTTGAACAGGCCGGAACCGGGGAAGACCGCGAACCGGGCACCGCGGGCGCCGCCGTACTCGCGCTTCTCGACGTCGAAGAGGCCGATGTGCGAGAGCAGGCCGGCCAGCAGCGACTGGTGGATCCGGTCGGCGTCCGGCTCGGCGTCGGGGTGCGGCTCCTCGATGGTGACGCCGAGCTGCTTGGCGACCGTGCGGAGCTGGGTGTAGATGTCCTGCCACTCCCGTATCCGCAGGTAGTTGAGGAACTCGGCCTTGCACATCCGGCGGAAGGCCGAGGAGGAGAGCTCCTTCTGCTGCTCCCGTACGTAGCGCCACATGGCGAGGAAGGAGAGGAAGTCGGAGGTCTCGGACTGGAAGCGGCGGTGCCGGTCGTCGGCGGCCTGGCGCTTCTCGGTGGGGCGCTCGCGCGGGTCCTGGATGGAGAGCGCGGCGGCGATCACCATGACGTCGCGGACGCAGCCGTTCTTGTCGGCCTCCAGGACCATCCGGGCCATCCGCGGGTCCACCGGGAGCTGGGCCAGCTGGCGGCCGAGCGGGGTGAGGCGCTTGCGGACGTCCTTCTCCTCGGGGTCCAGCGCGCCGAGTTCGTGGAGGAGGTTGACGCCGTCCTTGATGTTGCGGGAGTCCGGCGGGTCCAGGAACGGGAAGGCGGCGATGTCGCCGAGGCCGGCGGCGGTCATCTGGAGGATGACCGAGGCCAGGTTGGTGCGCAGGATCTCGGCGTCGGTGAACTCGGGGCGGGAGAGGAAGTCCTCCTCCGAGTACAGCCGGATGCAGATGCCGTCCGAGGTGCGGCCGCAGCGGCCCTTGCGCTGGTTGGCGCTGGCCTGGCTGATCGCCTCGATCGGCAGCCGCTGCACCTTGGTGCGGTGGCTGTAGCGGGAGATGCGGGCGGTGCCCGGGTCGATCACGTACTTGATGCCCGGGACGGTGAGGCTGGTCTCGGCGACGTTGGTCGCCAGGACGATCCGGCGGGAGCCGGAGCGCTGGAAGACCTTGTGCTGCTCGGCCGAGCTCAGCCGGGCGTAGAGCGGGAGGACTTCGGTGAACTTCAGCTTCAGCTTGTCGAGGGCGTCGGCGGTGTCGCGGATCTCGCGCTCGCCGGAGAGGAAGACCAGGATGTCGCCGGGGCCCTCGGCCTGGAGCTCCTCGGCGGCCTCGCAGATCGCCTGGATCTGGTCGCGGTCCCGGTCGGCGTCGCTGGGGCCGTTGTCGCCGTCCGCGTCGTCGGCGTCGTCGACGATCGGCCGGTAGCGGACCTCGACCGGGTAGGTGCGGCCGGACACCTCGACGATCGGCGCGTCACCGAAGTGGTGGGCGAAGCGCTCCGGGTCGATGGTCGCCGAGGTGATGACGACCTTGAGGTCCGGGCGCCGGGGCAGCAGCTGCTTGATGTACCCGAGGATGAAGTCGATGTTGAGGCTGCGCTCGTGCGCCTCGTCGATGATCAGGGTGTCGTACTGGCGCAGCTCGCGGTCGGTCTGGATCTCGGCGAGCAGGATGCCGTCGGTCATCAGCTTGACCAGGGTGTCCGGGCCGACCTGGTCGGTGAACCGGACCTTCCAGCCGACCGCCTCGCCGAGCGGCGTGCGCAACTCCTCCGCGACGCGCTCGGCCACCGTACGGGCGGCGATCCGGCGGGGCTGGGTGTGCCCGACCAGGCCACGGACCCCGCGGCCCAGCTCCAGACAGATCTTCGGGATCTGGGTGGTCTTGCCGGAGCCGGTCTCGCCCGCCACGATCACCACCTGGTGGTCGCGGATGGCGGCGAGGATCTCGGACTTCTTCTGGCTGACCGGCAGCTCGGCGGGATAGGTGATCTCGGGGACGGCGGCCCGGCGCTGCGCGACCAGCAGTTCGGCGCGCTCGATGTCGCCGGCGATCTCGGCGGCGACCTTCTGCCGGGCCTCGGGCTTGCGGACCCGCCGGGCGCCCTCCAGCCGGCGCCCGATCCGCACCTGGTCGCGCAGGGTCAGTTCGGGCAGGCGGGCGGCCAGCTCGCCGATACCGGGGCCGCCGCCGTCGGGGGACGCGTCGGCGGACTGGACTGCGGGAGAACTCACTGCGGGCATCCCTCTAGGTTCGCAAGGAGATGCGGCGGCGCGCACCTCGGTTTTCGAGCTCCTCCAGTGTCACAGCCGCCGCCGGGGATGTGCGAACCCCGTCCGGGGCGGCGTGCGGGCAACCGCGGCGGCCGGCCACGGCGGTCGGGGCGGCGGTGGGGGCCAGCGGTGGGGGCCAGCGGTCAGGGCGCCGGGGCTCCGCGGGCGGGGAAGGGCTTCGAGGACGCCCGGGAGTGTCGTCAGCCGTCCAGGGCCGCCTCGTCCGGGCCGGGCAGCCAGTCCCGGGCCGGGTCGTACTCCAGCCAGCGGCTGCGCCGGGCCGCCTCGGTGAACGCTCCGAGCAGCGGATCCAGCCGGTGCGGCGGCTCGTCGGTGTCGCGCCAGAGCAGCGACCAGGCGTAGAGCGGGGTGGGGTCGACCAGCGGGACGGTCCGGATGCCGGGGCCGCCGGGGCCGGCCGGCAGATCGGGGAGCGGACAGTCGGCGGGGAGCAGCGAGAAGCAGGCCGGATCGGTGCGGATCCGCTCGGCGAAGCGCTCCAGGCCCAGATTGGTCGAGCCGGCCCGCTCCTCGATGCCGAAGCGGTCGGCGAAGCGGGTCAGGAAGTCCAGCCGGTCCACCGCGGCCGGGTAGCGCAGCACGCTGCCGCGCAGGTCGGCCGGGCGCAGGACGTCGCGGCCGGCCAGCGGATGGTCGGTGCTCAGCAGCGCGTCCACCGGCTCCAGCCGGACCAGCCGGTGCGCCAGCCCCGCGTCCAGGCCGTCCGGCAGCGGGTGCACCCGGCCGAAGCCGGCGTCCGACTCGCCGCGTCGCAGGGCCGCCGCCACCGAGGGGAGGTCCCGTCCGGGGACGGGCTCCACCTCCAGCCCGGGCACCCCCTCGACGGCCCGGGCGAGCGTCCGCATCGGCGCGTACAGGTGCCCCCAGACGTCGACGCGCAGCGGGCGCCGGGCGCGGGCCACCGCGGCCACGGCGAGGTCGCCCTGGGCGAGCAGCCGTCGGGCGGGCTCCAGGAACCGCTGCCCGGCCCCGGTGAGTCCGACCCCGCGCGGGTCGCGGTCCAGGAGGCGGGCACCGAGCGCCGCCTCCAACCGGGCGACCCGCTTGGACAGGGCCTGCTGGCTGATCGCCAGCCGCGCGGCCGCCCGTCCGAAGTGCAGCTCCTCGGCCGCCGTCGCGAAGGCGCGGACCTGGGCGAGATCGAGATCCATGGCCGCCCACCCTAGGGCCTGGGGCCGGCGGGCGGGGCGGCCGTGCCGTCCGTGGGGGCGTCCCCACCGGGCCGGGTCGGCGGGCGCCGGTCGGTGCTCCGGGCGGGTGCTGCCCGTCGAGGGCCGCCGTCCCCGTTCGGAGCCCCGGGCGCCGCTGCCGGGGTGCCGGCCGCCGAGGCGGTGGCCGAGGGGCCGACAACGGCTGGTTGTCGGGCCCGGTGAGGCGGTTGTTGGACCGGGTCCGCGCGGCCGGGGTCTGCTGGGGCCACCACCTCGGCCGGACCGGCCGGCGAGGCGAGAGGGAGGGCCGAGGACCATGAAGGCGCTGACACCGACCGGACGGGCGGACGCGACGGTGGCGTTCGCGGAGGTGGAGCAGCCGCGGCCGGGCCCGGGCGAGGCCCTGGTGAAGGTCGAGGCGTTCGCGGTGAACCGCGGCGAGACGTTCCAGCTGGAGGCCCCGAAGCCCGGCTGGCGGCCCGGCAAGGACATCGCCGGCCTGGTCGTGCAGGCCGCCGCCGACGGCTCCGGGCCGGCCGTCTGCCGCCGGGTCGTCGGCCACCCGCCGGCCGGCGGCTGGGCCGAGTACGTGTGCGTGCCCACCGGCTCGCTCGCCGAGATCCCCGACGGACTGGACGCCGTCCGGGCCGCCGCCCTCCCCCTGGCCGGGCTCACCGCGCTGCGGCTGCTGCGCACCGCCGGCGCGCTGGCGGGCCGCCGGGTGCTGCTCACCGGTGCGTCCGGGGGCGTCGGCCACTACGTCACCGAGCTGGCCTCGGCGGCGGGCGCGGAGCTGACCGCCGTCACCGCCTCGGCGGAGCGCGGGCGGCGGCTGGTGGAGCTGGGGGCGGCGGAGGTGGTCCACGAGGTCGGCGCGGCCCGCGGCCCGTACGACCTGGTGCTGGAGTCGACGGGCGGCGCCGACCTGCCGTCGGCGCTCGCCCGGCTGGCCCGGCGCGGCACGCTGATCTGGTTCGGCCAGGCCTCCCGCACGCCGGTGACGCTGGACTTCTTCGACTTCTTCGCCGGGCCGGAGTCCGCCACGCTGCGGCACTTCCACTACGCGGACTCCGACGTGGCCGACGGCGAGGACCTCGCCACCCTGGTCCGCCTGGTGGGGGAGGGGCGGCTGACCCCGGAGATCGGCCGGGTGGCGCCCTGGGCCGAGACCGCCGCCGTGCTCACCGACCTGAAGGAGCGGCGGATCCGCGGCAAGGCCGTGCTCACGCTGCCCTGACGTGAAGCGCCCTGACGTTCGGCGCTCTGCCGTCCAAGTGCTCTGCCGTCCAAGTGCTCTGCCGTTCGGCGCCCTGACGTAACTGCCACCTCCTGACGTGAGATGAGTGTGATCCCCGTGACCGACGTGCCCGACCTCTCCTTCCTCGACCACCCCGGCCTGCTGCCGGCCTTCGTCGAGGAGAACCGCCCGCGCGCCACCGGCGCCGGGCTGGACCCGCACGAGTACGCCCGGGTCACCGCGGCGCTGTGCTCCACGCGTGAGTGGCCCGAGACGTTCCGGGCCGCCGGCCGGCGCCACCGGGCCGCCGCCGACCGCGCCGCCGCCGAGGGCCGGTCGGTGTCGGCCGGCGAGGCCTACCGGACGGCCGCCCGCTGGTTCCACTTCGCCGGCCTGCTACCGCACCCCGACCGGGTGGCCGCCGCCCTCGCCGCCACCGGGGCGGACGAGGCGATGCACCGCGCGCTGGCCCATCTCGACCCGGCGGCCGAGCGGGTCGAGGGCAAATCCTTCGCGGGCTGGCTCCGCCGCCCGGTCGGGGCCGGTCGGCGCCCGCTGGTGATCGTCGTCCCGGGGATGGACTCCGGCAAGGAGGAGTTCCACGCGGTCGCCGAGGCGCTGCTGGCGCGCGGGGTGGCCGTCTTCGCGATGGACGGCCCCGGCCAGGGCGTCCTCGCCGCGACCAGCGCCCCCGAGCCGGACTACCACCGCGTGGTCGGCCGGGTGATCGACGCCCTCGCGGCCCGGGACGGCGTGGACGGCGACCGCGTCGGGGTGATCGGCCTCAGCCTCGGCGGCTACTACGCCGCGATCACCGCCGCCCACGAGCCGCGGATCCGGGCCACCGCCGTCGTCAGCGGCCCGTACCGCCTGGACTGGGACGCCCTGGTCCCGTTCGTCACCGCGACCCTGACCCAGCGCTGCGGGAGCGCGGACGCGGCCCGCGCCTTCGTCCGCCGGGTCGACCTGACCGACCTGGCCCCGGACCTCACCGGCCCGCTGCTGGTCGTCGAGGGCGGCGAGGACCGGATCCCCGGTGTCACCACCGCCGAGGCGCTGGTCCGCCGGGCTCCCCGGGCCGAGCTCCTGCTCGTCCCGCACGGCAACCACCTGCTCGGCAACGCCCTCGCGGACTGGCTCCCCGCCACCGCGGACTGGCTCACCGCGCGGCTGTCCGCCAGGTCGGCCGGCTGACTGCCCCGCACGACTGCGGACGGCGCCGGTCGGCCGGTCGGTACGGCAGCAGTTCGCTCGTGATCAGGCCGAAGTCGAACGGCTCGGGGATGTGCGGCGTCTCGCCGAACTCGACGTCCTCGCGGCGGTGGTACTTCGTACCGTCGGGACGGCTGAACAGGGTGACGGTCTCCTGCCCCGCGTCGACCGACAGGTACAGCGGGATGCCTGTCCGGGGGTGGTCGCGGACCTTTGAACCGGCGGCGGACCAGGAGCAGGTTCCGCTGGTGGATGCCGACGAAGGCCGCTGACCTGCGGTGGGGCCGGTCCGGGAGCGAGGTTCGAAAATTCTTTGGATCCACCTGCAACCTCGGCGGGTGCCACACGTCCAGTCAAGTGAGAGGCACGGAAGGGGGGCCACCTTCCGAGGCGGGGGATCTTCCGCTCGTGACCCGGTGATTCACGGGCCAGCTGAGCCACTCACTCACTCATTCGGTCACAGACGGCGCCGCCGACCCGCTGTTCGGCATGCCCGCAACCAATCGCTCCAGGGGGAACCATGTCCAGCACCACCCTTGTCCGCCGTTCGCGCCGTACCGTCGCCGCTGCGGCCGCGCTCGGAGTGGTCGCGCTCGGCGGCTCGCTCGCACTCCCGGCGCAGGCCGCCTTCGCCGAGGGCGTGAAGGGCGCGAAGCTGACCGTCCAGGCTCCGGCGTCGGTCGGCTTCGCCGGGCAGTCGGTCGCGTTCACCGAGACGATCACCAACACCGGCGCCGAAGCCACCAGGTTCTCGCTCTCCCTGGAGACCACCAGTGAGGTGGGCACGCCGCCGAACTCGATCACGATCGACTACAAGGACCCCGAGAACGGCGCATGGAAGTCGGTGCCGCTGGAGTTCCACCAGGGGCCCGAGGCGACCACCTACGACGGCTTGGTGCACGGCATCACCGTCCCGGCCGGCAAGACGGTCACCCTGAACATGCGCATCGGCGCCCCCATGGGCCTGCCGCACCAGGGGGCGAGCAACGGGGGCTTGCGCTCCATGACCCTGCGTTCCGCCGTGACCGTGCCCGGATCGTGGGTGAAGCTGGCCGAGCAGGTCAAGACGATCAAGGTCGAGTCCGTCCGGACCTCGCTCGCCGCCGTGCCCGCCACGGCGGTCGCCGGCGGCGCGCCGATCGAGTTCGACGCGGTGCTGGCCAACCCCACGCCGTCCGGTTACGTCAACCTCGGCAACGTGCTCTTCGGCGACGCCCACGCCACCGTGCAGGTCCGCAAGGCGGACGGGACGTGGACCACGCTGACGAAGGTGTCCGGTGGAGCCGACGAGCAGCCCGGTGTCTACCTGCAGGGCCGCAACTCCACCATCGGTGCCGGGAGGACCGTGGTGACCCGGGTGCGCGTGTCGTACGACAAGAACACGCCGTTGGGGGCGACCGCGCTCAACCCGTGCGTCTTCGTCAACGAGGGCTCCACGCCGTTCCGGGGGACCACCCTGTGCGGCAAGGGCAGCACCGTCAAGGTGGTCGCACCGGCCGAGGCGCCCGCCACGCCGGCCACCGGCGCCAAGCCGGCGGCCAAGCCGGCCACCGCCCCCTCCGCGCCCGCCACCGCCCGCTCCACCCCGGCCCCGGCCTCCGCCCCGGCCACCGCCCGCTCCACCCCGGCCCCGGCGTCCGCCCCGGCCGCCGCAGCGCCGCAGGCCTCCGCCCCGGCCACGCCGGCCACGCCGGTCGCGGGTGAACTCGCCGCCACCGGCGCCGAGTCCACCATGGTCCCGGCCGTCGCCGCCGCGGCCCTCTCCACCCTCGGCGCCGGCGCGGTTCTCCTCGCCCGCCGCCTGCGCCGCCGCTCCTGAGGCGTCGCCGCCCCTGTGCCTCCCCGGCCACCGGCCCGGGGAGGCACAGGCCCGTGCGGGGGCGACGTACCCGGCGCGGCCGGGAACCGCAGCGGAAGACTCTCGGATCACTCGGTGCGACCGGCCCACCCGAGCCGGTCGCGTACCGGTAGCGTGCTGGGCATGCAGAAGGCCCCGGAGAGTGATCTCTCCGGGGCCTTCCCGCTGTTCGCAGCTGTGGCCAGGGCCGGGGTCGAACCGGCGACCTTCCGCTTTTCAGGCGGACGCTCGTACCAACTGAGCTACCTGGCCGTACTGCACCGTCTCTTGCGAGACGAGCGATCCCGACGGGACTTGAACCCGCGACCTCCACCTTGACAGGGTGGCGAGCTAACCAACTGCTCCACGGGACCTTATGTGGATTGCTCCACTGAGGTCTTGCTAGGTCTTGCGCACTGCACTGTACTACGGTACTGCGTGCCCCCAACGGGATTCGAACCCGTGCTACCGCCTTGAAAGGGCGGCGTCCTGGGCCACTAGACGATGAGGGCTTGCGGCCTGTCCCGCTGTTTCCAGCGTTCGGGGACGTCGAGAAGCATATGGGATGTCGGGCGGATCGCCAAAACGGGTTTGGGCCGGGTGGGTGGGCGGCTCCGCGGGCCGGTCAGGACCAGCCGAGTTCGTCGAGCTCGTGGTCGTCGAAGCCGAAGTGGTGGGCGACCTCGTGGATGACCGTGGTGCGGACCTCCTCGACCACCTGCTCGCGGGTCTCGCAGTGCCGCAGGGCCGGGCCCCGGTAGATGATGATCCGATCGGGCAGGACGCCTGCGTACCACTCGCCGCGCTCGGTGAGCGGAGTGCCCTCGTAGAGGCCCAGGAGCTCCGGGTCGGCGGGGTCGGGCTCGTCCTCGACGAACACCGCCACGTTGTCCATCATGGCCGCGAGCTTCGGGGGAATCTGGTCGAGGGCGTCACTGACCAGCGTCTCGAACTCTTCCCGGGTCATCTCCACCGGATCATTGTCGGGTCTGGGGTGACGGTGTGCCAGGCGGTGGCGACCGGTGTTTCATGGGCCCATGGCGACATCGGAGGGCGCGGTGGACGACGCGGTGGACTCGGGCGGGGCCGGCGGCGCGCTGCGGACCGTGCCGGCGGCGGTGCCGCCGCGCCGGGCGCCGGCGCTGCGCGGGCAGGGGCCCGCCGTGGCGGTGGTCGCGCTGGGCGGGGCGATCGGGGCGTCGGCCCGGTACGGGGCCGGGCTGCTCTGGCCGACGGGGGCCGCGGACTTCCCGTGGACGACGCTGGCGGTGAACGGGACGGGCTGCGCGGTGATCGGGGTCTTCCTGGTGGTGATCACCGAGGGTCGGCCCGCGCATCCGCTGCTGCGGCCGTTCTTCGGCACCGGGGTGCTGGGCGGCTTCACGACCTTCTCCACGTACGCGGTGGACATCCGGCGGCTGGTGGCGCAGGGCCGGCCCGGTGGCGGGGTGGCGTACCTGGGGCTGACGCTGCTGGTGGCGCTGACCGCGGTCTGGGCGGCGGCCGGATTGACGCGCCGTCTGGTCCGGCGTGGGGCACGGCGGTCGGGATGACGCGGCTGACCGGGCCGGCGCTGCGGCTGACCGTGCTGGTGGGCGAGAACGACCGCTGGCGCCACCGCCCGCTGTACAGCGAGATCGTGCACCGGGCCCGGGCGGCCGGGCTGGCGGGGGCGAGTGTGTTCCGGGGGATCGAGGGGTTCGGGGCGTCGTCGCTGGTGCACACGGCCCGCCTGCTGTCGTTGAGCGAGGACCTGCCGGTGGCGGTGGTGATCGTGGACACCGAGGAGCGGGTCCGGGGCTTCCTGCCGCAGCTGGACGCACTGGTGGGGGAGGGGCTGGTGGTGCTCGACCCCTGCGAGGTGATCCGGTACGTCGGACGCGCCGACGACGGCGACGGTGACGGCGACAGCGGTGGTGGGGCGGTGGCGGGGCGGTGAACTGGCTGCTGGTGGTGGTCGGGGCGGTGGTCGGCGCGCCGCTGCGGTATCTGACCGACCGGGCGGTGCAGGCGCGGCACGACTCGGTGTTCCCGTGGGGCACCTTCACCGTGAACGTGGCCGGCTGCCTGGTGCTCGGGCTGGTGACCGGGGCGGTGGCGGCCGGCGCGGCGTCCTCGCACGTCCAACTCCTGCTCGGGACGGGGCTCTGCGGGGCGCTGACGACGTATTCGACCTTCTCGTACGAGACGCTGCGGCTGGCCGGCGGCGGGGCCGGACGGTACGCGTTGGCCAATGTGGTCGGCAGCGTGGCGGCGGGGCTGGCGGCGGTGTACGCGGGGGCGGAACTGGCCTCGGTGCTCTGGGGGTGAGCACGCGGTCGGCCCGCATCGCCTCGGCCCGGTCGGGCAGGGCCCGGTCCGGTGAGGTCCGGTCCGGAGGTTTGAACCGGTGGGGCTGCGCCGGCCGGATGGCGTCCGGGGGCTTCCTGCCGGGCCGCCCGTGTCCCGTTGCCCGGGGCGCGCGTTGGGCACCGAAAGTGCCGCGCGCGATGGCGGCGGCCCGGGCCCGGGTGGGGCAGTGGAAGAGGGAGCTCGGTGGCGGCGATGCGTTCGGTGTGCGAGGTGGGCGCTCAGGAGGAACGTTCGGCCGGTCGTCCGGCGGTCGACCGGCCGGTGGTGGTGCGGGCGGTGGCGGTGCGGCAGGCGGAGCCGAGGGCGGTGGCGGTGCGCAACGGTGTGGTGCGCGCGGCGGCGGTGCTGGCGGTGGCCGGGCTGGGCCTGACCGGGTGCATGTCGGTGGGGCCGGGCGCGGACGAGAAGCACGGCACGGTGCCGGTCGGGCAGGCCGGGACGGTGGGCAAGGCCGGCGGCGGTGCGTCGGCCACGCCGACCGGCGGCCGCTCGGGTGGTGCGTCCGGGCGGTCGGAGCGCCCCGGGGGCGTGCAGGTGGCGAACACGCCTGGGGTGGGTCCGACGCAGGCGCCGGGCGCGGTGTCGCCCGGAGCGAACGGCGCGGCTGCCGGCGCGGAGGCGGTGCCGGGCGCGGTGCCGCCCGAGGCCGAGCCGGGCGCGAACGGGGCCGCCGGGGGCGTGAGCGCCAGTAGCGCACCTCACCATCCCGCCGATTCCTCCACCGGCGGGATGACGGCCGGCACGGGTGGCACGGGTGGCACAGGCGGTACGGGCGGCGGTGGAACCGGTGGCAGCGGCGGATCCGGCGGTGGAACGGGCGACGGGCGGTCCGGTGGCGGCACTGCGACCGGCCCGGCGGCGAGCCCGAGCGGCCGGCCGTCCGCCTCCCCCGATCCCAGCCCCGTCACGCCCGCCCCGCCGACCACGCCGACCCCGGAACCCTCGCCCGGCAACTCCGGATCTTCGGCCCCGAGCCCCGGTTCGGGCGGGCACTAGGTCTCTGGCCAGTGCATTTGCCTCCGATCCCCAGGTTCCCCTATGGTGGTAGATCGTTCGTTTGATTCATTTGACTGGCGCCCTAATTCCCATCTGGCGCCCTTGGCGCGTACCGGCGATCCGTGGCTGACCGCATAGAGGCGGTTGTGAAACAGAACCCGGACTTTGGCGCGTGCCACTTCCGGAAGGTTTTGCATGTCTCTCGTTGACGACGCCCGCTTCGCCATGCCCGCGAGCGAGTCCGCCGCCGATGTCACCCCCATCGATGCCCCCGAGGTCGAGCTGATCGACGCCGACCAGGACGTCGACCTCACCGCCGACCTGGACGCCGCCGACGAGGCCGCGGCCGAGGAGAGCGCCGAGCCCACCCTCACCTTCGGTGACCTGGGCCTGCACGACGACGTCGTGCGCGCCCTCGCCAAGCGCGGCGTCACCACCCCCTTCCCGATCCAGGCCGCGACCATCCCGGACGCGCTGGCCGGCAAGGACGTGCTGGGCCGTGGCCGTACCGGCTCCGGCAAGACCCTCAGCTTCGGCCTGCCGCTGCTGACCCGCCTCGCCGACGGCGAGCGCACCAAGCCCAAGCACCCGCGCGGCCTGATCCTCGTCCCGACCCGCGAGCTGGCCATGCAGGTGGCCGACGCGCTGGAGCCGTTCGGCTCGGTGCTCGGCCTCAAGCTCAAGGTCGTCTGCGGCGGCACCTCGATGTCGAACCAGATCTACGCGCTGGAGCGCGGCGTCGACGTCCTGGTCGCCACCCCCGGCCGTCTGCGCGACCTGCTGAACCGCGGCAGCGCCAAGCTGGGCGACGTCCGGACCGTCGTGCTCGACGAGGCCGACCAGATGGCCGACATGGGCTTCCTGCCCGAGGTCACCGAGATCCTCGACCAGGTGCCGGCCGGCGGCCAGCGCCTGCTGTTCTCCGCCACCCTGGAGAACGAGATCGACACCCTGGTCAAGCGCTACCTGAAGAACCCGGTCACCCACGAGGTCGACCCGTCGGCCGGCGCGGTCACCACCATGACCCACCACATCCTCGTGGTGAAGCCCAAGGACAAGGCGCCGATCACCAACGCGATCGCCGCCCGCAAGGGCCGCACGATCATCTTCGTCCGCACCCAGATGGGCGCCGACCGCGTGGCCGAGCAGCTCATCGAGGCCGGTGTGAAGGCCGACGCGCTGCACGGCGGCATGACCCAGGGCGCCCGCACCCGCGTCCTCGGCGACTTCAAGGACGGCTACGTCAACGTCGTCGTCGCGACCGACGTCGCCGCCCGTGGCATCCACGTCGACGGCATCGACCTGGTCCTGAACGTGGACCCGGCCGGCGACCACAAGGACTACCTGCACCGCTCGGGCCGCACCGCGCGGGCCGGCCGCTCCGGCGCCGTCGTCACCCTGGTGCTGCCGCACCAGCGTCGCGGCGTGTTCCGCCTGATGGAGGACGCGGGCGTGGACGCCTCGCGCCACATCCTCGACCACGCCTTCGACGCCGAGGTCGCCAAGATCACCGGCGCCCGTTCGCTGATCGAGGTCCAGGCCGAGAGCGCCGCCGGCATCGCCGGTGCCGCCGAGCGCGAGCTCGCCGACATGACCCGCCAGCTGGAGCGCGCGCAGCGCCGCGCCACCGAGCTGCGCGAGGAGGCCGACCGCCTGGCCGCCCGTGCCGCGCGCGAGCGGGCCGACCTGGGCATCGAGGACGAGGCGCCCGCCGCCGAGGCCGAGGGTGCCGAGACCGCCGCGACCGCCGAGGTTCCCGCGGAGACGGCCGCCCCGGCCGCCGCCGTGACCGAGGAGCGGGCCCCGTCCTACCGCGAGGCGCGCACCGAGCGCCCGGCGTACGGCCGCGACCGTGACGACCGCGGCCGTGACGACCGCGGTGGCCGCTCCGGTGGCTTCAACCGTGACCGTGACGACCGCGGCGGCCGCTCCGGTGGCTTCAACCGTGACGACCGTGGTGGCCGTTCCTTCGGTGACCGTGACAACCGTGGCGGTGGCGGCTTCAACCGTGACCGTGACGACCGCGGCGGCCGCTCCGGTGGCTTCAACCGTGACGACCGTGGTGGCCGTTCCTTCGGTGACCGTGACAACCGTA